>JBCCCJ010000041.1:0-11721 GCA_039033615.1 Bacteroidota bacterium | reverse complement strand
CTGCGAATATGAACCCGCCTATCATTTTTTTGTGCTTTGCCAATGAATACCACGCTGGCAGGTATCTCGACAATCTGGTACAAGAATACAGGCGGTTGTACGCTGCCCTTTCCCCGGTATCGGCCAATGACAATCCCGCTGACAGCAGCAACATCTTGTGCGAAGTGGTGGTTCGCCAAAATGTAACGATCGGCGACATCGTAGATGTGTTTCAGAGCAAGATGTATCGGGGGCGCATCGCGATTTTCCATTATGGAGGGCATGCCGACGGCTATCAACTCTTGCTGGAAGGGAAGAATGGAGAAAATCAGGCAGCGCATGGAGCGGGTCTGGTATCGATCTTGAGTAAGCAAGACAGCTTGAAGCTGGTGTTTTTGAATGGCTGTTCCACTCAAAAGATGGCTCAGGATCTGGTTGCGCGGGGCGTACCAGCAGTAATTGGGACCGCTACGGCCATTGCGGATCAGGTAGCGCTGAATCTTTCCGAGCGATTTTACAAAGGCTTGGCCCAAGGACTCACCCTTTCTGGCGCCTGGGAAGCCGCAAAGGATGAAGTGCGGACCGCTATGGACAGTCCCTCCAATTACCGGAGCCTGTACTTGGAAGAGGTGGAGACGGTTCCCAACCGTTTTCCCTGGGACATTGAATACAAAGATGATGCTGCGAGAGAAGTGTATGCCAACTGGAACTTGCCAGATGTGGCCAGTCAGCCCTTATTTGGACTGCCCGATATTGCCGGGAAGCACCAGTTGCCTCCTTCTCCCTTTCTTTTTCTCAAACCCTATGAGGATCAGCACGCCGAAATTTTCTTTGGTCGCTCCTACTACATTCGCGAGTTGTACTTGAAGATCGTTGAACCGAGTTCTCCCCCAATCATCTTGCTATATGGGGAATCGGGGGCGGGAAAGTCCTCTCTACTGGATGCTGGATTGAGGCCTCGGCTGGATGCCGCGAGGAAAGTGACTCAGCCGGATGAAGGAGCCTTTGAGGTGCATTACCAACGAAGGAATGGAGAGATCGGACTGGTAGGAACGCTCTTAGAAATGCTCTCTTATACCCTGGAAGCAGAGCAAGCTGAAGAAACAAAAACGCCCAAAGCCGATCCGAACGCAGCCAAAATAGAGGAGATCGAACAACTCATCGACCAATTGGAGGGAGAGGATCGCCAAAGCCTGAAGAGCTTTCTGGAGCGGTACAAAGCCGTCAAGTCGGTTCAGGGCGTGCAGCAGAAAAAGCGAAATCTGTATGAGGATGGAAGCCTCAAAGCCCACACCGGGGCTCAGCTACGCGCTGCCTGGGCCAATATTGAGGCAACGACTGGCAAGCGGCTGATCATCATCCTGGATCAGGTGGAAGAAGTATTTGCCCGCCCTCACCCCGATATGCCCAATGAGTTAGAGGATTTCCTCCAGATCATGAAGGAAATCTGGGCGACCCCTGACGATGAAGACACGGCCCCGATCCGAGGGCGCATCATTCTGGGCTATCGGGAAGAATTCAATGCGCGGATTGAGGCGAGAATCAAAGATTTTGCCCTTTCCCGGACGACGGTCTTCCTGGAGCATCTGCAACGCAAGGACATTCTGGACATCTTTTCCGGCCTCCAAAGTGAAGTGGTTCGCCAAAACTACAATGTCCAGATCGAGCCCAATCTCCCGGAGCGGGTGGCAGACGATCTGCTCAAAGGCCGTACCAACACTGGGCCGGGCCAGTCTCCGGTCGCGCCGGTCTTGCAGTTGTTGCTCACCAAAATGTGGAACAAGGCCTATAAAGAAAATAGCCATGAACCGCACTTTACCATCGCTGCCTACAATGCCGTGCAGAACCAGGGGAGAGAGATGGAGGAATTCTTCTACGAACAACTGGACAAGGTGGACGAATGGGATGCGGATGTGGTCGATACCGGCCTCGTTCTCGACGTCCTGCAATACCATGTGACCGACCTTGGGACCTCTGGTCGCAGGCACATGGATGACATTCGGAATCGCTACCGTCATCTTCCTGAGGTCTACGAAGATCGGCCCACGATCATCTTTGACCTGGTAGAGAAACTGAAGGAAGTCTTTCTGCTGGTTGACAACAGCCGGGGCTTTACCAGTTTGCCTCACGATACCCTGGCTCCCATTGTCATGCGGGAGTACAACCGCTCCGATAAGCTTGGTCAGCGCTCCACCCGGATTCTCGACACCAAACTGCCGGATTTTGTCCAGGCCGAAGACAAACAGAAAAGTCGGGTTCGATTGGATGACAATGACCTGGAAGTGGTGGAAGGCGGGGTCCTCGGCATGCGGGCCTTGAGTGACACGGAGTATCAACTCTTGGAGATCAGCAAGGTGGAGCGGGAAAAACGCCTGCGCCTGCGTCGCCAACTCATTCAAGGCGGCTTGGTAACGGGCGTGATCATCTTACTACTGGCTTTGGTGGCAGGCTCCCTTTCCGTCAATATGGTCACCCAGCTCAGAAAGTCAGCGGTGAGCCATGCCCATGAGGAGTCGCAGGAGTTACTGGGCATTACTATTACCGACAAAAACAAGGATACCATTGGCGATCTTCGGGAGGGCTTAGCCAGCTTTGCCTATACCCGGGATGAAGTCAAGCGGACGGACATCATTGACCAACTGTATGGCCTCGCCTATGAAGATCTCGCAAAAGAGTTCTATTTTGACGACGAGAAACCAGCAGCTTACAGCATTCGGATCCGCTCTGAATCGCGCATTCAGTCGCTCGATTATCAATCAAAAGTTGGGGTATTGAGTAGCTTCAGTGATGGGACCGCTCGGGTGTACCCCCTTTCTGAAAAGCCTTCCCCAAAATTCCAGGTAGCTCCCAAAGAGCCAGAACGTGCCAAAACCACCCGGACAGACCTCCGCTTTACGGCCGATGGTCAGCACATTGAGTTGACCCAGTTTACCAGGAATCTCGACGGCACTGATTATGGCAAAATGGCGGTCTATCTGGTCGATGGCGAACTCCAACCAGCCCCGTTGATTCCGATTTATATTCAGCATGAAGAACCGGAAATGTTGGAATATTATTCAGAGGATCAGGCGGATCTGGACTACCTGCAATATTCAGATGCAAACAACCAGATGCTCTTGGGTCTGTACGACTGTCTAGCTGGCACGTTTACCGACTACAGAGGGGAGGTCTATCGGGGCGGGGAAGTAGAGAAAATGTCTTATAGATACCCCGACTATAGGTATCTCAATGGGCTAATCGACAGCACGATAGATCTAGACGAGTTGCGTGGCATACGCTTGTGGGACCGACCGAAACAGCAAATTACCCAGGCAGGGCTCGCCGAATTTCGTACCCAGCTTACTGATTTAGGATTCGATGAGGAGCAGCAATTTCGGATGACCGGTGGATATGAGCAGGCGGGCGACTCAGCCATCACCTGTAAACGCACCCTCCTTACCTTCACCCCCTCCTCCCATTTTCAGTTGCGGAGCCTTACCGGAGAGATACTCAACATAGATTCTGTTAACACGGGACTTTTCTATTTCCGCATGCTCAATGACCAACATTTCCTCAGCCTTGAGCCTGATGCAGAAGGTACCTCTAACCATGCCCTGGTAAGTAGGATAGACGACCAGACGCCCATTCAGGAAATCCAGCACGAGGAACCAATTCTGGAAATTGCGATTACCGGGGACAAGCAGCACTTTGTTTCCTTTTCCGAAAATCAAGCCAAAGTCAGCACCTTTCTTGGGGAAGAAGTACATGAGATCCAACTGGAAGGGATGCGGCATCAATTGTCATCGGAGGACTCCCGGCTGATTGTTTATAACAAATCCGAACTGGTTTTTTGGTCTGGAGGATGGGATGGGGAGGAAAAACGCTTTGCGATTGGAAATCCGCAATCCATGGAAATCCAGAGTGCCCGTTTCATTCCAGATGATGAGCCCCACCTCGCCATTGGGATCAAAAGAACCGCCGATGCAGGTCCAGAAGATAGAGATTCCGTGCTGTACTGGAGCATCAGAGAAGCCAAAGTCAAGCACGCATTTGCCTTGCGGAAGGATTATTCGCTGCGCAACATGAAACTGTCGAGTAGCGGAGACGAACTAGCCGCTTGGGTCATAGATAAGCCTGACTCCAAAAAGGGAAAACCCGAAGAGAAGCTGGTATTTCTTACTCGCGAAGGCGTCCTCAAACTGCGGGGAGAGTCAGATGTCGAACCCACAAAAGAGGAACAAATTCTTTTCTCCAGAGGGGCACGATACATTCTACTGTACAACAAAAAAGAGGACCTGGTAAAAGTGTACAACCTTTCTGGAGAGTTGGTGAATACCTACGAACTCAAACAAGGGTTTCAATTGGGATTCAACAAGCGCTCGGGGATCACGGCAGACGAAGCCTATATGTTTGGCCACAATGCCAACAACGCCCTGTACTGGACCCTGGCCCCTGAACAAGTAGCTGCCATTGAGGACTGGGCCACAGACGAAGAACATACGCTGGATTTTTATGCCAAACAGGAATTTGGCCTCATTTCTATCCTGGATCAAATTCCCGGCCATGACGATACCAATCGTAATCTGAGTATTGGTCTGCTGATCCTCGGCCTGCTCTACCTCATCATGCGGGCTGCGAACTTCATCTACGAAGCAGCCAGCCAGAAAAACTATCAGAAGGCAGGGTTATATGGAGGAATCTTTGCTCTATTCTCCTTCTTGTTGCTGTTGATGTGGGCCGATACCTCACAGGAAGAAACGCGGCTGACCTTACTCAATTTCACCTTGCTCTCTGCCTTGGTTTTATCAGTTTCGGATGTTGTCCAAAAGATCAGGCAATCTGCCTCTCTCGGCTCCTTGATTCTACCAGGATTGGCCACGCTGGTATTCACCGGAGGGACGATCTTCTTTGACTGGCGGGAATTCGCAAAAGACGGAGAAATCGCATCAGATGCCTTGAATATCAGCATCTTCATGATGGTGGTGTTCAGCCTCTTTCTCCTCATGCCAGTGTACGTTTCTCAGAAGCGTCGGGAGCAAAACCGCATGGCTGGATATTATGGTTGGTTGCTCCCCATCGTTGCCATCGGTGCGTTCATCTTTTGGGTCGTCGCATATATCCTGGTGGAGGAGATCGACGCTCCTTATCCAGAACTGCTACTGCTCTTGCTCATGCTCATAGGGGGGAGTTGGATGGCGATCCACCAAATCAAGCGCTACCGTTCTCAAGGTAAGCGTCTATCGATCTTGGTCTATGGATTGTTGGCGGTTGGTTTGTTATGCCTGATTCCTTCCGCATATAGCATAGATATCCGAATCCTCGCCAACATCATCCTGCTTGGGACGATATCCTTGCTGCTGATAGGGATTGAGACCGCTCGTCAAAAAGCCCACCGCAAGGGCTTTCAGTTGATTTCTGCAGGCTTAGTTGGATTGGTGGGCACCTTTGTCAGTGCCCTCATGGAAATGGAGGAAGGCTTGTTCTATGATGTGGAAGGATGGCTCTACACCCTATTCCTGTTTCTCCTTCCCGTCTTTCTCTATGGGGTGCGGTATTTTCTCCGTCGAAGCGAAAAGAAGCAGGAAACCGGTCAATCTCCCTGGCCTACTCGCCTCGCTGGTGTTGGTACGGGAATCCTTCTCCTTCTCCTTGCTTACGGGCTTGACAGTCAATTGTCCGACCCCTACGAGGAGTATGAGTATTTTGACGAGGATGATGAGTACTACTATGATGAAGCGACAGATACCTATTATTACTACGAAGAAGAGGACATATCAGGAGAATCTTCTGAAGAGGCGGCTACCGAAGCAACCGATGAGTCGGCAGGAGAACCCCAACCCGAGGGGAGTCTGTTTGATGCAGGAGCCAGCGATCCCACGGTTCCCAGTCCCAGTCCACCCGTAGATATTGAGACCCAAATCGCCAACCTGTTTGCGGCGGAAGAAGCTACTCGAACAACGGCACTCTCCAACCTCCAGAATTCTGTTAGCAATGATCCTGAATTGATCTCCGAATTGTTCAGCTATAATTATGAGCAGCCCGAAGAGAGCGAGGGAATCATGAATACCCTGCGCTTGCTACAACGCTTGCCAGATGAGGTATTGATCAGCCAAGAGGGAACGGTCCTGGAATACCTGGACTGGGTAGCAAGACTTGGCTTCGAATCCAATGGGATGGATCGGCTTGTGGCGGAGATTCGGGCGAGGGTGGCAGGGTAGGAGTTAGGTCTCCCGATCAATGAGCGGGAGCTTGAGAATCCAGCATCATCGTCACCGGACCATCGTTCAGCAGGGCGACCTTCATGTCTGCCCCAAACTCCCCGGTGGCAACCTTGCCCGAGAAGCGCTCTAGTAAGCTGTTCAGAAATTGCTCATAGAGGGGAATGGCTATCGGCGGCGGTGCCGAGCGGATGTAGGAGGGACGATTGCCCTTCTTGCTGTCGGCAAACAAGGTAAACTGAGAAATCACCAGCAGATCTCCGCCGATGTCTTGCACCGAAAGGTTCATTTTGCCCGCTTCGTCCTGAAAAATCCGAAGTTGGGTGATTTTCTTGATCAGCCAATCAATGTCTGTCTGCTCATCATCGTGAGTAATCCCCAGCAGGACGAGCAGGCCGCTGCCGATGGTTCCTTTGACCTGTCCCTCGATGGTTACCGAGGCTTCACTCACCCGTTGAATCAATGCGCGCATGGATTGTCAATTTGATCGGAGAAACGTGAATCAACGATCTTTTTTTCAAAAATCCACGTACCAATGCTTGGGATTTGAATTGCTTTTCTATCTTTGCCCCAATGACACGCGCTGACCATACCCTCACCATCAGCTTCCTGCTGACTCAGCCAACCTCTCGCAGGTTTGTCTTCAGGGCCGTCTAGGCCTACCTTCCCCCATATCGTCATAGTTCCTATGATCTGTCCTTCTGGATGGATGTACCAATGTCTTATTCTCTTTTTCACCCCTTTTTCCTTGAACTCATGGACGTTCAAATTGTGGTAGCCACCGAATCTCACTTTGCCTATGATCAGGCGGTGTGTGATCTGATTGGCGAGGCTGCCAAAGCCCGGGGGACCGGGATCGCCAAACGCAAACCCGATTACATCCGCACCAAGATGCAGGAAGGCAAAGCGGTCATCGCACTTGCCGGGGACCAATTGGCGGGCTTCTGTTACATAGAAACCTGGGGCCACGGCAAATACGTCGCCAATTCCGGCCTGATTGTCTCCCCCGACTTCAGGCGACTGGGGCTGGCCAAACGAATCAAGCGCAAAGCGTTTGAATTGTCCCGCCAAACCTATCCCGACGCCAAACTCTTTGGGATCACCACCAGCTTGGCCGTCATGCGCATCAATTCTGAACTGGGCTATCGGCCCGTGACCTTTTCGGAATTGACGGACGATGAAACCTTTTGGAAAGGCTGTCAAAGCTGCCCCAACTATGAAATTCTTCGCTCCAAAGAGCAGCAAATGTGCCTGTGTACTGGCATGTTGTTCGATCCGGCAGAAGAAAAGAAAAGGGCCGAAGCCGAATCAGCCGAGAGGCGAGGCTAACCCAGGCCTCCGGCAAACCCAACAACCTAAAAAAACGTGAGTTTTGGATATGAAACACCGTAACCATTTGTTTATGAACCTTTTCTTCCCCCTCTCCCGCGATGCGGGATTTTCGACCCGGGAGACAATCTTCGATTGCCATCCAATCTCTCGTCGAACGAAGAGAGATCCTGCTTTGTCGAAGCTGCCGCACAGCGATACGGGAGCGGGAATTGGGGCTGGATAAATCCCTGAATATCAAATAATACTATCCAAAACTCACGTTAAAAAACAACCTTTTACTCTCCCCTCAATCCATTCTATCTCATGAATACAACATCGGTCGTACTGGCCTTTTCCGGAGGATTAGATACCTCATTCTGCGTCAAATACCTCAGCCTGGAGCAAGGGCTGGACGTACATTCTGCCATCGTCAATACGGGTGGATTTTCCGCAGAAGAACTGAAGCAGATCGAAGCCCGCGCCTACGAATTGGGCGTCAAAAGTCACACCACCCTGGATTTGGTCCAGGAATATTATGAGGACTGCATCCGCTATTTGATCTACGGCAATGTCCTCAAAAACAACACCTATCCCCTATCGGTGAGTGCCGAACGGGTCTTCCAGGCCAAAGCGATCGTCGAATACGCCAAGAGCATCAGAGCCACTCGGATCGCTCATGGCAGTACCGGCGCTGGCAATGATCAGGTCCGCTTTGACATGATCTTTGACACCCTGGCTCCGGGCATCAATGTCATTACGCCCATTCGGGATTTGAAGCTCTCGCGGGAGGCCGAAATCGAATACCTTCAGCAGCAGGGGGTCGAGTATAGCTGGGAAAAAGCCAAGTATTCCATCAACAAAGGCCTATGGGGCACCAGTGTTGGTGGGCAGGAAACCCTGAATTCCTGGGATTATTTGCCAGAAGAAGCCTATCCAACCCAGGTAACCGCCACGGAATCCAAGGAGGTGCAGCTGACTTTCGAAAAAGGAGAACTGGTGGGCATAAATGGGAAAGAAATGGCTCCGGTAGCGGCAATTCAGGCGTTGGAAGCGATTGCGGCGCCCTTTGGGGTCGGTCGGGACACCCACGTGGGGGATACCATCATCGGCATCAAAGGCCGGGTAGGATTTGAAGCGGCTGCTCCTATGATCATCATCAAAGCTCACCATCTGTTGGAAAAGCATACCCTCTCCAAATGGCAACAACATTGGAAAGAGCAATTGGGGAATTGGTATGGCATGCTGCTGCACGAAGGCCAATATTTAGAGCCAGTCATGCGAGACGTGGAGCAATTCCTGACTTCTACCCAAGCCACCGTGAGCGGAACAGTTCGCATCGGTCTGGCTCCCTATCGGTTCCAAACCCTGGGCATCCAATCAGCGCATGACCTCATGTCCGCCAAATTTGGCACCTACGGCGAAATGAACCGGGCCTGGACAGGCGAAGACGTCAAAGGCTTCACCAAAATCTTCGGCAACAGCAGCAAGATTTATCACCAGGTCAACAGCCAAACGGAATAAAGGTGAATCGGATGAAGCGTGCTGATAAAAAGCAGGAATCAGTGGAAAGAAGCCTTTTCGGGAATGCGTCCTGGCGTAGCCATTACCACAAAGGAGGGTTGGCCACGAAGCCCAGCCTGTCCCGGAACGGGAAGGTGCTGGGGCGGCGTGAGGCGTTGCATGGGGCTTCGGCGGTTTTTTGCCTACTTTTTTCCCGCGAAAAAAGCAGGGCCCGCAGCAGGCGACACCTAGATTGGATAACTCTAACAGAAGGTTCCTTTACAAAACATCCAGAAGTATGATTCGCATTGGAGTTGCCGGTGGGGCAGGCTACACCGCCGGAGAATTGTTGCGCCTATTGTTGCGCCACCCTGAGGCGGAGTTGGCGTTTGTTCATAGCCACAGTCAAGCAGGAAAAGCGATCTGGGAAGTGCATGGCGACCTTTTGGGCGAAACAGATCTTCGCTTCAGTGAGGCGGTTCAGCCGGACATTGATCTGCTCTTTGTCTGCGCGGGACATGGCAAAACGGGGCCATTTCTGGCGGCGCATGATTTCCCGGCGGAGTTGGTCATCATCGACCTGAGCAATGAATTTCGTTTGAAAGATTCAGGGAATGCGTACGTCTATGGCTTGCCGGAATTGAATCGGGAAGCAATCCGAGGGGCACAGTTCATCGCTAATCCTGGCTGTTTCGCTACCTGCATACAGTTGGCGTTGCTGCCCTTGGCGGCGGCAGGAAAATTGGGAAATGAGGTGCATGTCCACGCCATCACGGGTTCCACCGGAGCCGGTCAGAAGCCGCTGCCCACGACTCATTTCAGTTGGCGCAACCACAACCTCTCCATCTATAAGGCATTCTCCCATCAGCATTTGGCGGAGATTCAGCAGAGCCTCCAGCAATTACAGCCTGGATTTGATCATGACATCAACTTCCTGCCGTTGAGGGGGGATTTTCCGAGGGGCATTTTTGCTTCTACCTACCTGCATACTGAGGTGGAAGAAGCGGAGGCAATCGAATGGTACCAACAATTCTACGAATCTCACCCCTTCACTCATTGCTCTGCCGCCAATCCCCACCTCAAGCAGGTAACCAATACCAACAAAGCCTTGGTCCATGTGGAGAAACACAGGAGCAAGCTCTTGATTGTCAGCATAATAGACAATTTGCTCAAAGGAGCTTCTGGTCAGGCCGTTCAGAACATGAACCTCTGCTTTGGCCTTCCTGAAACGACTGGACTGCAACTCAAAGCTTCATATTTCTGATCGAATTGATTTTTCCCTATCATGAATTTGTTTGATGTCTATCCCCTCTTTGACGTGGAACCCGTCCGCGGATTGGGCAGTCGGTTGTGGGACCAACAAGGCACGGAATACCTTGATCTGTATGGAGGCCATGCCGTGATTTCCATTGGTCATAGCCATCCGCACTATGTTCGGCGGATTCAGGATCAGCTTCAGCAGTTGGGCTTTTATTCCAACTCAGTCCAAAACCCCTTGCAGCCAATCCTGGCGGAGGAACTGGGCAGGCAGTCCGGCTATGAAGCTCATTCGCTCTTTCTCTGCAACTCAGGGGCAGAGGCCATGGAAAATGCGCTCAAACTGGCCTCTTTCCATACCGGAAGAAAGCAAGTGGTCTATTTGTCAGGCGCCTTTCACGGGAGAACTTCGGCCGCAGTCGGGATCACGGACAATCCGCGGATTCAAGCCCCCATCAACCTCACCGATCACCTGCTCAAGATTGCGTTCAATGACCTGGAAGCATTGAAACGCCATCTAGCAACAGAAGCATGCTGTGCGTTGGTGGTGGAAGGCATCCAAGGCGTGGGTGGCATACAGGTGCCGAATGATGCTTTTTTGCAAGCTGCGCGAGAGGTGTGCACCCAAACAGGTACGGTCTTGATTCTGGATGAAATCCAGGCGGGCTATGGCCGGACGGGCCGATTTTTTGCCCACCAGCACGCTGGGGTAGCAGCCGACCTCATCACCGTCGCCAAAGGCATGGCCAATGGCTTTCCCATCGGTGGGGTGCTGATTGGTCCACAATTCGAAGCTTGGTACGGCATGCTCGGTACTACCTTTGGGGGGAATCATCTGGCGTGTGCCGCAGGTCTGGCGGTGTTGGAAGTGCTGGAACAGGAAAACCTGATTGAGCAGGCGGCAAGGATGGGATCCTATCTGATGGATGCGTTGGACGACTTTGCTGGGATTACAGAAGTGCGCGGTCGAGGCTTGATGATCGGAATCGAACTGGAACAAATGGCCAAGCCGATTCGCAAACAACTCCTCTTTGAACATCAGATCTTCACCGGATCATCTTCCCGACCGAATACCTTGCGCCTCTTGCCACCGTTGAATCTGAGTCAAGCAGACGCGGATACATTTTTGGAGGCGTTGCAAAAGGTGCTGTAGCGCTGGACTCCGTCCGGCAGAGGAGGCTCCAGGCATCACCGATGCAAGCCCTTTCGCCCGCAGCGATTGACCTAACAGCTTTGCCAGGAAAAGTGGTTCGGAAAAAGCTGTTAGGTCTGAAGATCACAACCCTCGTCGACTCAAAGCCTGAGAAATGGAAAACCGCAAAATGAAAAAGGGTCTGACGCGCGACCCTTTCGCCTCCGGCGAAAGACCTAACAGCTTTGCGAGGAAAAGCGGGCCGGAAAAAGCTGTTAGGTATGAAGATCACAACCCTCGTCGACTCAAAGCCTGAGAAATGAACAACCGCAAAATGAAAAATCG
>JBCCCJ010000040.1:0-11749 GCA_039033615.1 Bacteroidota bacterium | reverse complement strand
TCCTCGACAACATCTCCATCCAGGTAGAACCCTCCGTCGCCTACCTTCCCATCCCCTACTTCCAGGACTTCGAGACAGCGGTATACGAGCAGGAGTATCGCATCAGTTCGGAGCAGGCGATTGATCAGACGACCCTGGCCCAGGATCCTACCCAGCTCACCCGCTTCTATCTGAACGAAGTGTTCAATACCGTCACCGCTGTGAGTGGCACCTATGCCGTGCGGCTTGGGAAGAGCAGCGACTCCGAAGGAGACAACGTCAATGCTTTTGATCTTCACCTCAATTTGGCGGGAGAAAGTCAGGTGCAGTTGAGCTACTGGATCACAAGCTTCTTTGACGAATTGCAGGTAGATGATGGTATCTGGCTGAGTGTAGATGCCGGGCAGACCTTCACCAAGGTGTTCAACTTTGGGCTGGATACCATGGCCAACAATGTCTGGCGCTTTCAGAGCTTGGACCTGAGCGCGCTGGCCGCCGCCAATGGCTTGATCTTTTCAGATTCTACCATTCTGCGGTTTCAGCAGTTTGGAGTAGGTGATTTTAGCACGAGCGGTGCGGAAGACGGCCTGCTCTTTGATGATATTTCTCTCAATTGTTCCTCTCAAACCGCCGACTTCTCCTTCAGCGTGGATTGCTCCACCCTACAGGTAGATTTCACCGATCTCAGCCAAGGTACCAACCTCAGCACCTCCTACGCCTGGGACTTTGACGGGGATGGCCTCATCGACACCGTCGGAAATGGGGACATCAGCCACATATATTCCAGCACAGGCACCTTCGAGGTTACCCTCTATGTCGGGAATCAGGACGGCTGTGGCGATTCCATCACTCAGCAGGTATTCATCGGGTCTAGTGTCCCGCCTCCTGCCTTGGATGTGGTCGGGCCCATCGTGGACCTCTGTGAGGGAGACACCCTGACGGTGACCGCCCAAATTGGCTACCAAGGCTACCTCTGGAACAATGGCGCTGCGACCCAAAGTCTTGAGATCACCACGCCGGGCATCTACTCGGTCCAGGGGTTGGGCATTGATGGCTGCTTCAGCACCCCCACAGAAATTGAAGTGATCGGTCGACCGGCTCCACTGGCTCCTTTCCTTTCCTTGGTGGGTGAACCAACCTTCTGTGAAGGCGGCAGCGTGGACCTGGTTGCCCCCTTTGGGGCGACAGCCTACCAGTGGAATACCGGAGACACCACCCAATCCATCACGGTCACTGCCTCCGGCACCTATGAAGTACGCATCGCCAATGGATTTGGCTGCCTTTCTCCCGCAGCGGATACGGTCATTACCGTCTTCCCAACCCCAGCCACACCCAGCATCAGCCAAGCCGCTGGCAGTAGTTGGCTTAGCAGTTCGGAGATGGGGGAAACCTACCAGTGGTTCCTAGACGGAATTCTCCTGAATGTGGATTCAATGAGCATAGATGCGAGTGTATTTGGCGAGGGAGACTATACGGTGCAAGTCTCCAATGGTCCCTGTGCTTCTGACTTTTCTGATGCCTTTGCCTTCAGCAGCACCTCAGTAACCAGCCTGATCTTTGAATCGCTTGAGATCGCACCCAATCCTTCCAGTGGTACCTTTCAGCTACTCGGGCAGCAAGCCGAAGCCCGAAGCCTCTCCTTTCAGGTCTTCAATTCCCTAGGGCAGGCAGTTTCCCCCAAAGAGCAGAAGCAGGTTGCTCCTTCTTGGAAATACGCCCTGAACCTGGAATACTTGCCGGAAGGCGTCTACCTCCTCCGCATCGAATCCAATCAGCAAGCCATATATCAGCGCCTGCTGCTACAGAAATAATCCAGATCCTCTCCTTCCCCGATGGGGGAGGGAGGGACATACCGATGATGAATGGGGGTTTCCCCCTCACAATAGGCCTTTTCCAGCACTAGAGATTCAATCCAGATCAGCTTTCTGTTTCATTTCCTTCAACTTCATTGTTTATGAAACATTCTTGTACACAAACCTTGCTCATTGGGCTTCTGATTGCATGTAGCAATTGGTACACGGTCTGCCTGGCCCAATCCTCGCCGGAAGTCATGCCAAATTCCTCCGAAAGGTTTCAAAGCCGTTTTGCTCAAAGCCAGGACACCTATTTCTCTCTGGTATTCGGCTTGGGAAATCGCCGTTTGACTCAACCAGGCTATGACATCAGCCTGACTTTCCTGGACGAATCGCCCATTCCTGATCCCTACGTGCAAGACATCGTACTGGCACCACAAAACCGGGTCCGCACCTTTGACTGGGGAGTAGAATACGGTAAATATGAGTTTCTCCACCTGGAGGTATTGGGGAGCTTCAGTTATGGGGAGGTTCGCTCCAGTGCCTTTGCAGTGGGCTTGGGACTCAATCGCCCCATGTTGCAGCATCGGCTGATTCTTCGTGGGGTACTGGGCCTCAATTGGGCTCGGTATCATTTTGAGGCAAATGACTTTCCTCTCAACCCAAACAGCCTCAATGCAACCATCAATGGCATAGAGTTTTTCTCACCCATGGAGGTAAGAGTACAACGGAGGATGCTGGAAGTAAAACCAAGAGCGGAACTCCTTTTTCGTCTGCCAATGGATGCTTTTGTCAAGGCCGCAGTGGGCCTCACGGTTCCTACGGTCGGAGGAAATGGCAAGTTGGTCTTCTCGGGAGAAGGAATTGATGGCACTGACCAATCAACCAAAGTCAATCTGAATGATGAAGCGGTCACCTTTTCAGCTTTGGAAGCAGAGGTGAACAGCTCTTTTCCGCCTACAACGGGGATTGGGCCTTTTTTCTCGCTGGGAATCGGCATCAATTTCTTTGGAACCCAATACTACCGCTAGTCCCAACCTCCTCTTTTTGTTTTTCTAAGCATCATTTCTCATGAATCAATCTTTTGTCATTGTTTGCCTATTGCTTTGGCTGGCGGGCGGAATGGCTATTAGGCCAACTCCTTTGTCCGCTCAAGACGCCAAGAAGTACGTCCCCCCTTTCATCCTCAATCAGAAAGCCAAGAAACTTCTCAAGCAAGAGCGATATCGGGATGCGGCCTTTCATTTGGTTCATTCCCTCAATCTCTTGTCAGACAACAACCTCCCTGCGGCCAAACAACTGAAGCTCGCCATGCAACCCATGTCCGAGACAGAAACCCAACAAATTTCGGATCTCTGGCAGAGTGTGCAAACTTTTCAGGGCGATCAAAGTGTGACCGAGTGTCAGCAGCTCATTCGCAAATGCGATTCTTTGCAATTGTTTACCGAAGAGTTTGCCAGCCTCCCCCCTGAAGCAATCGCCAATTATGCTTCTTACTTATCAGGGGGCAACTTTCAACTAGCTGAAACTACGCGAACGCAGGCCGAACCCTACCTAGAGGAGTTGAGGCAGTTGGCAGCGGATATGCACTATCAGCGGGGATTGGAAATGATGGCCAATCCTGCCAGTTTGGACAGCAACCGGACGGCCGTAGCAGAGTTTGAGGCGGTGAAACAGTTTGTGGCCGACTACCAGGAGGTAGAAAGACACCTTGCGGCTGCTCGGCAGGCCGCTACCCGGAGAATCGCGATGGTTTCATTCATGCCTCCCCCCAATGCACCTCAACTCAGCGGGGCGGGGCGAATCATTGCCCAACAAGTCGAACAACAGTTGAACCAAGCAGACCTTCCCCTACTAGAAGTGGTGCCCATGCAGGAATTCATCCAAATAGCACGGGCAGAGGGGCTGCAGCCAGATAGCCCTCCCAGCGATTGGCTGGCGGTGGGAAAAAAATTGGGCGTCCATCAAATTTATCTCGGGAGTCTTGACCAAATGGTCTTGGGCAATCTCACTACCACAACCGATACCCGATCTGTCAAGGGTACTTACAAAAAGAAGGTCCCCAAAACCAAAGAAGGCACAAAAGGTACAGAAACGGTCATGGTCGAGAAATCCTTCGAAGGGGAAATACAGGTCCGGTTGACCACCAAAGGCATCCACGATCAGATGTGGAGCACCTTCTCAGTGGTGGATGTACAGCAAGAGACCGTACGCCCGGCAAAGCCCATTCAACGGATGGTCTCCCATGAGCAGACGACTGCGCAACTCCTCGACCGAGATCTGGGCGCGAATCCCTGGAAGCAAGATCTATTCGAGGAGAGACGATCCTCCTTTGAATCGGGTTCTCTTCCGCTTCAGAATGATCGTCCAACATATGTAGCTGGGGCTCATGCCCACCAAATCAGCCTTCCTATCATCAAAGGAGAGCAAGGGCTTACCTATCCTGTCATCACTCGGCTCCAAGAATAAGTTGTACCAAATTGACTTCTGTTATGCGTATCCTACTTCTCTGTTCCCTATTCCTAATGACTGGACTCAGCCTGAAAGCAGCCCAAGTTGCTTCTCCGCCAGCAGGGGAGCCGTCTGCTCAACAGACCTCGACCGCTTCACCTTCGGCTTGCGTACCAGGAGCAGGTAGATGCTCTTCCAGCCAAGGACAAAAGGCGCCTCTCCAAGCGGATGTTTGCGTGGTCTTCTTCTGCCTTAGGGATCGGCTTCACTACCGGATTGATTTTTGGTCAAGACAATGAATTGTACTACGTCCCGCAGTTGGTATATGTTGGAATTGGCCTCATGGCCCTCGGAGTCATTGGGTTAGTGATTGGGGGAATCATTGCGGTAGGAGAATGGATGGGGCGCCTTTTCAAGAAGAAACCCAAACCGGAAGAAACCGAGCCAATCATCGCTCCCTCTGAATAATGGGAATTCGTCTTCCCGCTACGTTTTCAGTTCCTCTCAAGTAGCTCCCTCCCCGGCACGACCCGGCTGGGGAGTGGGGAGGGGGGAGTACAATTCACATTGGGGCCCAAAACAAGCCTCTCCGAACCAAGGGACCAATCAACCCTGAGCGTCCTACAGACTAGGTAGAACGAATCAGTAACCAACACGGAAATCCCTCCCACTCAAGAAGTGGCTTCTGAACACAGCCAAACCCTAGTGCAAGTCAGTAATCCAACAGAAAATGAAACCCATTATCACCTTTTTGCTCCTTGTGGGAACCGGTTTATCGTTCGCTTACAGTCAAATTCCAACAGAAAACCTTTCCATCTGGCTGAAGTCAACTGATGATATTTTTTCCGATGCTATTTTTTGTTCCACGCCAACCGTCGATGATAGCGCGGATGCCCATTGTTGGGAGGATCAAAGCATCAACGAACTGACTTTTAGACGAATTGGTAGTGGAACCCCCACTTATCGGCTTCACAATCAAGATACCTTGAATGGGTTTCCGGGAATTTACCTTGATGGGACAAATGGACTGGTTTCGGAAGGATCAGATTCTCTTGATTTTACTAGTTCTACAATATTCGTAGTAGCCTCAAATGAGGGGCCAGATTTTGATGCGGTCTCATTTGCAATCTCTAGCCCTAGCACTTGGAATAATTCCTTCTTCTTAGGATCCTCTCGTATTATGCACCATTCGAGTTCGGGGAGATGGCGAGCGCTAGGACATCACGTAGATTGGAGTGCGACCCCTTACTTGATCACAACGGGAATAAATGGAATCAGTCCTAGTGATTTAACACTTTATGTGAATGGTTTACAAAGTTCTGCATCACAGTTTCAGGACTGTTGCCCAGGGAATTACACCAATGTAGAAAGGGCTGCATATGTTGGGCAGCGAGGGCAAACAGGTTCCATTGCAAGAACAGGGGAAATCATAGAAGTCATCGTGTATGGGGGAATCAAACTCGGCGACGCACACAGGATTATGATAGAGAACTACCTTAGCTCAAAGTATGATCTTCCAATTGTGCCTGAAGGGGATTTTTACGGCTTCGATACAGAGGTAACGTGCCATTTTGATTTTATGGTGACTGGGATCGGAGTTCAGAATATGGATATTTTGCGCGAAAGTGAATCTTCGGAGCTGGTGATCAGGGAGTTGAATGGCTCATTGGGCGAGGGCGAGTTTCTTTTCATTGGCCAACCAGAGTTAGGAGACACCAACTCCATCTCGACAACAGATCTGCCTGTAGGAGTGAGCGAGCGTTTCACTCGAGTCTGGGCAGTGGAAAAAACAGGGGACTTAGATGCGAGATGTACCTTTGACTATGCATTGGGAGAACTGGACGGGGTGCCATCTGTAAATGGTCAATACTCGCTGCTCTACAGTGCTAGCTGTGCGCCTTACGATTTCAGTGTCGTTTCCACCAACGCGATGGTTCAAGGAAGTCAGGTACAATTCGACCTCACCAATGCCGAAATCCAGAATGGGTATTATACGCTTGGTGCAGCAACGAGTATCTTGGGAGATGGGACAAACATTTCCCCCTTGAGTTTGGCCGAACTGATCCTCCACCCCAACCCCGCCCCCGGTGCATTCACCCTCATCTCTCCCGAAGCCGCCCTCCAATCCATTGAGCTCTACGACCTCACGGGCAGACGTCTACCAGCCGAAATTCTCCCAGACCGGCATGAGGCAGCAGTGAGGTGTCGCTACCGAGGCATCGTGCTGGTCCAAGTACAGACCGAGCAAGGCGTATGGACAAAAAAGGTGCTGATGGAATGATCGCCTTTTTTTGCAATAGAGATTCCTTCAGAAGCACCAACCCTCTCCCCTCATCGGTCCCCTTCCGATGAGGGGATTTTCTCATTTCTGACCTGCTAGATTCGCCCTTTTCTCATGTATCGAAAAAAACTGTTGACATTTGGAGCGCTGAGGACATAGGTAAGTGAGCAAGGGAAGAAAGGCGGAAGAATTCATGGAGAGAGCAGATAGGGAAAAAGTAGTAGGAGGCAGAAAGAGAAAGGCTTTTGCTGCCCTAATTTGGGAATAATGGCGCATCTGCTCGAACCCCTACTTGTTTGTCTCCCCTACCTTCCCTCTGCACAAGTTAGTTGTCTCGGTTTTGCGATAGATTTCCTGGTTCCCCTTGCTTGTTCTACTATTTGTCAATTCAACTTTCATGCGCCCTTGCTTGCGTGATGCGAAAATAGCCCTTCTCCTCCTTGGCTGGTTCATAGGCGGCGGTCACTTGTCCGCCCAAACCTTTTTCCACTACCCCCTCACCAACAATTTCAACGAAGCCACCAACAGTGGTCCGCCGCTGGTCGCCTGGGCCAATGATCTCGGGGACACAGGCGTCTTCACCGCTCGCAGCATGCCTGCCAATGCCTGCGGAGGTGCGGGCGTACTGGAAGGCTATGAATATGACAACAATGCGGGGCTGGGATTCTACTATCCGGTGGGCATGGCCGGCTGCGAATACACCATTCAGTGGACTTGGATCTATGACGAGATGAACAGTTGGGTGCGCATCCTGAGCTTCCTCTACGCAGATGAGTCCGGCCTGGAAATTCGGCCTAACACCTTTGGGGTAGATGGGACGTTTTACGTCTGGTATCTCGCGCCCTTTCTTCCGGGTCTGTGCATTCCCGTTTTTGGGCCGCTCGGGAGTACCGGGAATGCGCGCGTAGCCGAGGTATATCAGATGGCCCTCACCCGAACTTGTAATGATGAGGTGAACCTATACGCCAATGGGGTGCTGCAAGGTTCTTTTATCGACGTGGACGCCAAATACTATCCCCAGGGAGCCATCCCGAAATTGGTGATGTTTCGCGACACCCTTGATCTTTCTTGTTACCCAACCCCTTTTCCCAATGAGGCGAGTCCCGGTTTCATCCAGGATCTCATCATCGGTGATACCGCCATGAGCGCCACCGCTGTAGCCGATAGTTGGAACAATTTCTGCCCTACCGTGCTGGTCTCCGATACCGTCTCGGCTCCCGATTTTCTGGAAGCACCTATAGCTAGTACCTTGCTACGCCAAAATCCGGTAAAGGAACACCTCCACCTGGAGCTTTCGTCTCTGGAAGGGCAGGTAGAAATCCGCATCTACGATGCCCTCGGAAAGCAAGGCTATGCGGGTAGTACCCTCCCTGGCCCCTGGAAGCTTTCCCTCGCTAGTTGGCCAGAAGGCACCTATCTCCTGCGGGTGTGGGACCAGAAAGGGCAGCATCATACCGAGCGATTTGTGCTGCGGCAGTAGCCTGATTCTCTCCTGGTCCCAAGCTTCTTTACACACAAAAAAGCAGGAGACCTCCAAGAAGTCATAAAAATAATTTACGAATAATTATTTGCATAAACATGCAAATGAACTTATTGATCAATAATAAAGAAAAAGATATGAGAATAATTCAATGTATGTGCTTACTCCGACTAGCCAAGGATTCCCCAACTTCCCTATCGCTTGAGATAGGCCACATCCATGCCTGTCTATACCTACTGAGTTCTGTCGACCCATGAGGGTCGGCGGAATCTGGTACTCAACATCTCTATGATTTCTCTGTTAGCTTTCATTTACCTTCTCTGTTTATGAATCTCCGTGCTTTGCTTCACCAAGCCTACCTGATCTTCCTCCTGTTAGGTGCCTTTATAGGCAATGGGTTTCAGATGTTTGGTCAGTCGATCCTCCCAGAAGTTCAGGATTCTGCATGGGTCGTCCAAGCTCAAGCCAAAATCAAGGCCCACCTAAATACGGAAAAGTATGTTGAAGCCCTTGCCTTGATGGAACCCTTGCTTCACCACTACCTCGCCACAGGAGACTCAGCATCTGTCTGGCTTTGGAAAATAAAAACGGTACAAGTTCAACTACAGATTAGCGAAGCACCTTCCCCTTCCATCTTTCAGCCAATAGAGGAATTCCAGCAGGCTTGCGCTCTCAATCAAGTACCAGCGGCTCTTCCAAGTTTGGAAGCGCTATCTACCGCCTCTCACTTGATGAGTCAGTTGGATCAGTTTGATTACAGCAAATTATTTTCGGAGACGTACTACCTTCTCCTTCCTCAGGTCTCTTTTCCTTCTCCTCAGGCCAAAGCCATCAGCGCATTTCGTTGTAGCAGAAACTTGGCTACCCAATTTGCCATGAATTCTGACTTCGAAACCGCTCTATCTACGCTTGAGCTAGGAAGAAAAGCTGTGGAAAGAGACTGGGTCACTATCCAAGATCAAGGAGATTGGCATCAAAAAATGGGGGTCTCCTATCAGGGGATTGGGGAACATGAACAAGCCGAAGCTATGTACCTAGAAGGGATTGCGTTGCTTGAAAGTCAAAAAGAAAGGAATCAACAGCAACTCTCCTCTATTTACACCAATCTAGGCACCATATATCTTGAGCAACAACAATTCTCTCAGGCCCAAAAATGGTATGAATTAGCGTTGAGGGATTTGTCCCCTTTTAAGGATAAATCTGCCCGCCTGAAATACCAATACACCAATTTGCTATTCAATCTAGGAATGGTCAAGTACGGACAACGCCACCTAACTGAAGCGGAATCCTATTTCTTGAATTCTCAGGTCATTTCTCGTCAACTTCCCAAAGGCTCTTTCCCAGAATCAGGCCTGGAAGCAATAGCGTTAGCGCAGTTGAAAGCGGATCAAAACGATATGGAAGCCGCAGAGATTTACCTTGCAAACAGTTTACAAAAAATTCTTCCGCCTGACTGGGAAGCAATTGATTCTAGCCCTTATCCACCCCTTGTTTCTATACCGAAATTGCCCTTTTTCCAACGTTGGTTGTCCACCAGAGCCAACATATATTCCCAGCAAGAGAAGCAAGTAGAAGCCTTCCAAACGTATGTACAAGCCGATTCGGTTGTTGATTTGATTCTCAAGGGGTTCTTGGGGCAAAATATCCGCCTAGAGGTGGCAAAACAGTACGCCGGAATCTATGAAAAGGCAATTGAAATAGCCTTGGTCTTAGCTGATTCGATAAAAGACCCACACTATCTACACACCGCCTTTCAATGGGCTGATCGGAGCCATTCTCTGGTATTATCCGCACTCAGTCAAGATCGAGGCATTCGTCAACTCTCCGTCTTGCCACCTAATGTTGCTAATCGACTACAGGAATTAGAGAAACAACAATTCATGATTCAGGCACAATTGACAAACAATGGCAATCAGCCTGTGTTATACGCCATGATGTTGGAAACCAGACGGCAGCAAGACTCCCTCCTGCGGATCGTAGAGCAACAATCCCCGGAATTCTACCGCCTCAAATACCAATTGCCAACCGTCTCCATCGAAGCCCTTCGGGCCGATCTCTTACAAGGAGATCAAGCCGCACTCATCAGTTATTTTGTGGGAGATTCCAGTCTCTATGCCTTTGCCCTGACCCAAGATACGCTCCGGTATCATCGCTGGCAGATCAGCAGTGATAGTCTGGGGGCAATGGTTGCCCAATTTAGGGAGCAGATCATTCATGGCCCCAAGGATCAATACCGCGCCTTGGGGCACCGCCTGTTTCAACACCTGATCCAGCCTTTTGAACAAGAAATTCAAGGAAAAACCCTCTACTTCATTCGGGATGGTGCCTTGTATGATTTGCCCTTTGATGCCCTGATGGTGCAACCGGAAGGCCCGCACCTATTTGAGCAGCATCCCATCAGCTTCGGCTATTCTGCCTTTCTCCTCCATCAAAGTGGAACACAAGCACCCTATCCTGAAACCTATACCGCAGTGTTTACGCCCCATGAAGCCTATGAAGACTTGCCCCCGTTTCCCCCCACCGATTTACTCATGAGTTGGAGTGAAGGACTCAGGAGTTCAGAGAGATTCCACGTATTTGGAAATGAGCAGGCGACTGTGAAGAACTTTCAACTACAGCTACCCCATGCCTCACAGATTATCTTCAACGGTCATGGGGCAGAGAAAGATAGCGTACAGCAAGAACCCTATTTACTTTTTGCTCCAGAGATAGGCGACCTAACCACTGCCCTTTTATCTGTTGGAGAAATGTTTGCTCTCTCTGGTCGGGTCAATCACTTTATCCTCAATGCATGCTTTTCCGGAAAGGGAGAAATCCAACGAGGAGAAGGAGAAATGTCTGTGGGACGAGCCTTGCGTTATGCGGGGGTGCGGAGTATGACCCTAGGCTTGTGGACCTTGCCCGAAGAATCAACTGTTCCGCTGACAGAAGCATATCTGAAAGCCCTCGATCAGGGATTGGACAAGCCTACCGCACTGCAAAAAGCCAAACTGGCGGTCCTTCATCGAACAATCAAAGACAAATCGGATATCGACTTTTCTGCTCCATTGGCTTGGAGTGGGGTGATCCTGGTGGGCGACCCCCGTCCGCTAGTCACTAGATGGTGGGAGGACTGGCGGATTGGTTTGGGGCTCCTCCTGGTCTTGGCCGTCATGGGTTGGTGGAGATTTTTGCGAAAAAGATAAACAGTCATAAGAGATTGCTTCTACTTTCATTGACGTTCGACCTATGAGATGGTTTCACAAGTCCAAGCGAACGCTACAGGACGAAATAAACGAACTGGCGGCCATGCGCAAGGGAGGTGAGCAGGCCCATTTAACCTTCATCAATCGAGTGTGGGATTCGGTGCTTCGGAGACTCTCCCATAGGTTACGTGGTTTTTCTGCCATTGAGCAAGTCAAGAAAGATGCGTTTCAGGAAGGTTGGATCACCTTCCTGGAAAAAGCCCTTACCAATCCTGATTTTGTACCCTATCGAGCCGATGCTTTAGAAAATTATCTCTTCTCCCTGAGTCTGGGCCACGCTCGAAATCTCCTCAAGAAAGGAAGGTCTTTGCTTCCCTATGAAATGGATGCTTTCTTGGAGCAAGAGGATGCCGGGCACATGCAGCCCGAAGAAGACATTCCCGATCACCCCCTAGACCAATACCTGCGCAAAGAAGCGAGGGAAGTCTGGGAAAAACGAATCAATTCTTTGTCTGAAAAATGCCAAGAAATCCTCACCAAGTTCTATTTTGAATACAAAACGCTTAAAGAAATCGGGAAT
>JBCCCJ010000039.1:0-11849 GCA_039033615.1 Bacteroidota bacterium | reverse complement strand
TTTGGAGAAGAAGGAATCTACTGGAATTTTTTTCTCAGGTGCGCAATGATTTGGGGTTGATGGGGATACACAAATAAGAAAACCTTGAGCGGGACGGACGGAACAGGCAGGGGAATTTGGTTCAGGAGTTGTCCATTCCAGTACACTTCCAGTTTTTCGTAGGGAGTCAAATCTACCTTCATGTGAGCCAGACCAAGCGGATTGAGGAGGGTTTTTCCCGTATCCCGGACGCCATATACATAGATCAAATCTCCCCAAGAGCGAGGGTCAATGTGGTCCATGTGAGATTTTCCGATGCTGAGATCGAAGGCTGTTTTGTCAAACGCTTGATCATGTTCCTCCACCAGCCGCACCTTAACCAGTGGTCTTCCGACCAAGTACACGGTATCATTTCGCAAGGTCCAAGTCCCGTAAGAAGTGCCCATGAATCCGGATTGGATATGCCTTGCCGAAAAAGTAGAGTCATCATTCAGGCTGAGGGTATTCGAATTATTGATGATTCCAGTAAAGAAGCGATATGTACCTGCAAGGTTTGTTTGAGCGACCGCTCCTTGTGTGAACAGGATGAGCAGCCAAAAGCAGAATTTCCATCTCATATTAGGAAGGGTACTGGTCCAACCAAACTCAACCCGAACCCCTCGCTTGACCAAGGTGTGATGAAAATCATCTAGCGTCTTTTCCGTCCAACTTTCATCATAGGCATCTAGATTCAGCCCCGTGAATAGCAATTTTTTTCGGAATGATTCGGTCTGAAGGCGGAACTCTTTCACACCAAATAACCCAAACGGCGACAATATCCATCCTGGGTAGCTCCGCTTGAGTGTCAGTTGAGTGATCTCAGCAATGAGGACTGACTGAATGCTACGAAACGGGAAGCTCGGATTGATGATCCAAAGGTCATTCTCAGTGATGGCAAAACTCCAATGACATTTTGCAGCGAATACGTAGCTGAGAGCCACATGGATTCCTACTACTAACCAGGATGAGGGACTGGGATCGATCAATAAGGAAGGCAATAAACAACCCCATAATGGAATCATCATGATGAAAGAAAGTCCCCAGATCTTGATCGGACCATGGTAAATATCTGCCTCTCTCACTCCCTTTTCTGCAAGGAGTCGAGTTACTCTGCTGTCTATAAGATTCCTTGGCCCGATAAGCTCTGCGATCATGGCGTGTATCATTCAATATCAGGGAACATTTAAGATACAAATTCCCGTTTCCTCGATCAACCACTGAACCAGCCAATTCCCCACCCGCTTTTCATCATCACAAAGGAACTGAGCAGGAGCAATACGTACCACAGCCAGATCCAGCGACTGACGACATGAATCCGCTGTTCCCTGAGCCAATCGTACACCAGCAGAGAAAGCAAGACGCTGACCGGTCCCAAAACCGCATACAAACTGCCACTTTGGGCGGGGTCTGAGCCGATTTGTAGCCAGGGCAATTTCCCTAGACGGACGAAGGCCTGTGGCACGATCATCACCGAAGCGAATAGCATCCAGCGTTTGTGGGAGGCTGGCCGAAAGCGGTGTCGAAATCCCAGGTAGCATAACGCCACGAAAGAGAGCAGTACGCAGAAATCCCCCCAAATCAACATGCTTTCGAAGGTCTGGGCCTGGAGATTTCCGGCCCGGGCATTGATTTGCAGATCCTGGAAACGGCTGACTCTATGCTTCATCACCCACATCCCTGAGAGGAATACCATACTGGCGATTCCCATGCCCAGCATGCCCAATTTCTGGTGGAGAGCGGTCTCCGGGCGCTGAACCAGAAAGGGTTGCAGGAATGCCAAGCCAAACCATGCGGTGCAAGCCATGCCATGGAGAATCAGATAGATCGGCAACGCTTCCTGATCGCTCAACGATCGAAAAAAAAACTGGGTGCGAAGCCAAGAAGTACCACCAGGAGCAATCCGCCATGGATGAAGAGAAAATACCAGTCTCTTCGCATGAGTGTTCCTTCCTTTATACCAACGCCAATACCCGACTCGGCCCGCCCGTAGCTCCTTCGATTTTGGGTCCACCAACAATGATGGTGGCACCAGAAGCGGGTAGGTCCCCCAGGTTGGCGACGCATTCTACTCCCCAGCGATTCGAAGGCAACCAGGAAAAATGCACCGCAAAATCATCTGATACGCCATAGTCCAAACTGAGGGTATCTACCAAAATTCCTTTGATGTTGCGTTCCTCCATCATCATTTGGGTGGTTTCGACATGGAAGCCGGGAAAATGCAGTTTGCCCGCATCGTCTGCTCCTCGAAAGCGGGGATCTTTCACATAGGCATCCCAACCGCTGTACATGGCGACAATGCCACCTTCCGGCAAGGGGCCGTACTTCGCTTCCCAGGCTTTCAGATCATCAGGCGTCAATTGAGCATCGGGAGATTCCGCGGCCTTGTCTCGAATGTCAATCACCGCAAGTGGCCCCACTAAGTCTGCCATCGGAATTTGATCCGCTGTCCTCTTCTCCGATACATGGAAGGGCGCGTCCAGATGCGTACCGACATGCTCGATGATGGTCCATTGCTTGACGTTGAAGCCTCCGTTTTCGCGCTCAGCCAGGGTTTCGATGGTGATCTGCTGCTGCCCGCCAAAGGTGGGAAAGTCTTCGCCTAGCGTATGAGTCAGATCCACCACCCGACTAAAAGCCAGGGTTTGGGTTTCGGTTTTGGTAGCAGGCGTGCAACTGGCGGCAACTGCACCTACAGAGCCGATGCTGGCAGCACGGAGGAAGTTCCTACGGCTGATGGCCGCGGCAATTTTCTTTCGACAGGCAGGTAAACACATGATAACAGGGGTCAGATTTCAAGGTTCAAGGTTCAGGGTTCAGGGTTCAGTGGGGTGGTGAATTGGTGGACTAGGGAATTGGGAAATTAGTGAATAGGTTGAATGGTGGCGTAAGAGCAAATCTGTCAACAAGGTGTTCTGACAGCAGCGCTATCTGACATCTGGCTTCTTTTTGATGGGAAGATACAGAGTTTTCTTTGGGAGGGCTAATGCTGTGGTTTTGTGGGTGTATGGCGCATGATATTACAAAACGAAGCTTCCAATGGGTAAGAGTCGTTATGCGCTTCGTCTTTTCGAGAGTTGGTTCGGCATACTTCGGCTGTCGCTCAGCACAAGTCCTTGTCAATAGACAAATGCAGCCCGGAGGGATGCACATCTTGGTAGCAAATCGAAGATTGAAGATTTTGTTAATAGGCGCGTAGCGACTGTCATCTATTCCAACCTCATCAAATAGATTTGGGACATCTGACCTCCAAACGGGCTTTGTCCAACCCAATCGGTATTCGTTCCGTCTTTCCACTCTAACTCAAGATTCCCATGCAGCACCTCCTCTCCCATATTTTTGAACAGCATCTCTCTGAGAGTATTGAATCCGTTTCTCCCATCGAAGGCTTGGGAGGGGTGAATCACACGTTCTCGGTCCGGGGGAAAACGGGGGAATATGTCATCCGGCTAAATGATGCAGAGGAGAAGGCCATCGAATACAAAAAGGAGGCCATTTGCTTGACAGAAACTGGAAAGCTGGGCATTCTCGGCCCCCAAGTCCTCGCTCAGGGCATTCATGGGAAACAGGTCTTTCTGATTCTGGAAAAGCTACCGGGCAAGAATGGCACCTTGGCAACGAAGGAAGAACAAGCCTATATCTGGCACCAACTGGGCACCTACGCCCGAATATTCCAGACCATTCCGCAAATCGACGACCCCGAGGTCCAGAAAGACGCCTTTCATCAAGATTGGAAGGCTCGATTGGCGTACAACCTCAAGGAGTTAAACGGGGAGGATGAACTGCTTCGCCGTCAAACGCTTAGTCCCAAAGAGCACCAACAACTCCAGCAGCTGCTCCACCTGCTCGAAGGCAAGGATTTTCCGTCCGGACTGGTACATGGAGATGTAGGCCCCCGAAATGTCTTGCTCGATGGCGAGGTGGTCTATCTATTGGATTGGGGCACTGCGGTCATCAATGTGGTGCCTCACACGGAGTTGGGCTTGATTCGTACTTACCAGCGAACCTCCCCGCTTGAATTCCAACACTTCCTCGAAGGTATGCAGATCGACGTCGTCGCCTACCAACAATTGGAACGGGAGATCCTGCTATTCAATCTGTTGAACCATCTGGACGTATATCGCTGGGCCCAAGGCAATGCCAGAGAGGTCTTGTCGCGATATGAGGAGCGGGTGCGGAATGCGTTGGAGGAATGCCAGGGACTTCGCTAGCCCATAAACAGCGGCCCATGCTTGGTGTCCAAGCGTTGCAGATTCCCCTGCTGCACCAGTTCATTCAACATTTGTTCGCTTTCCGCACGAGCCATTCCAGCCAGAACTGAAAACTCCTTGATGGTCAGCGTAGGATAATGGGCAAATAGCGAAGCCCAATCGGTCTGATAGGCTGCTGCTTTCGCTTCGGGGAACAATTTGTGGATGGCCTGCTCGTAGGATTCATAGGGTCGGGTGCCATAGACGAATTCGGTATTGCCCGCCTGATCTGTGAAGAACAGGGAGGGAAAACCGCGCACTCGCAGTTGGCGAGCAAGGGCCAAATCTTCTTGAAACAATTCTTTGGCGACGTCTTCGTAATCCGCTTTCAATTTGACGATGTCCAGCCCTACCGCTTCGGCTGATCTTTCGACCCATTCCCAGCGGGTGATGTTGTTCTTTTGGAGGAAGAGATATTCCCTCAGTTTGCGGAGGAACTTCACCGCTTTGCTGGCATCCTGCATTTGAGCGGCCTTGACCGCAATCGAAGGCGGATATGAAGAATCCAGGGGATCTTCCAACCAAACGTCTCCATCAATCGGCATGTCATATTTCAGGCTCACCTCATCCCAGTGGTGGGCCACATCCGACGGTTGACTGATGCCACCACTATTGTAGCTCCAATCTGGTAGCAGACCGCCCATGCGGTACTCGATCTCCATTTGATGTCCGTAGGTCAATTTGAGCTTGCGAAGTTGTGGCTCGATGCCCCAGCAGGAGGAACAAATGGGGTCGGTGTAGTACAAGACTTTGATTGGCTTGGTACTCCGACTGATGCTGACCACCTCAGCTTCCCCACCGATGGCAGGAATTTCACATACCCCGGTTTCGGGATCACATAGGAGGGGATTGGCGAAGGATTTGGGCTGTTTCATGAGGGGAATAAGGAGTCAAATGATCCTCCATAAAGTAGGAAATGATCCCTTTGAAAACTAGCTCTCACAAGCGGAATTTTACCCATCAACCTCCTTCGGCGATTCCTAGGGTTCCATTTTCACCACCTTTCGCGTAAAGCGCTGGCTTCCCTGCTGAGCGCGGACCACATAGATTCCCGCCGGAAAGGGACGAAGATCCAGTTTGGCAGAACTCACAGCTGGTTGCGACAGCAGGCGTTGACCAGACAAGGAATAGAGTTCGACCTGCCACTCCCCGCCTGTTATCCCATGCAAGCTGAGCCAATCGGCAGTTGGGTTGGGAGCAAAGGAAAGGCTGGCGGAGGTGATCGTTTCATCAGCAGCGGAAAGCACCGGAGGATGTCGCTCTAGTTTGACCAAAGAACGAGAACCAGAAAAATAGATGCTCCCTTCCTCGTCGATGATGTGATTGACCCCCTGGTCGTAAAAGGGATCTTCTGGGAAATTGCCTTCCGGCCCCAACAAGATCCGAACCGCTAGCTCGCCCGTTTCCCACTCCAAGCCATAATAGTAATAGGCGCAATCGGCTTCTTTTCCTGTGCCATAAACCAGATTGCTCCCAGAAGAATAGGACAGCACGCCATTAGTATTGACCGCATCTGTTGCCCACTCCAGCACCAATTGATGTGCGAGGGTATCCCAGCGGAATTTCTGAACCCCTTTTTCATTCATGCAATCGTAGCCAAGGAAGCCATTAAACTGCGCAATTGCGACCTCATAGCCATGCACAGTGGGGGAATTTTCGATGGACTGAAACAGATTCCCAAAGGATTGAGCGTAAGGAATGCTGATCGAATCGGCGAAATGAAGATCCATGCCTGGCACGCCCGTCCAACCGGGTGGCAGCTCTCGCCAAAAGGCTACCAGATGATTGTTGGCGTGCCCATCAGCTACCAGCACCAATTGATCCTTACCTGCTCCCCAGCCCATCAAAGTAGGGGTCGTGCCACTGCCATTGGCGAAATTTCCGGTGGGACCATCGTTCACAAAATCATACAACGCCTCCCAGCCGATGGCTACCTGATTCCCATCCCAGGTAAATTGGATCAGCCGATGGGTGGTCACGATGTAGTAAGCATTGTCCTCCTGGATGGCAATGGAATTGTGGTGCACCTCTTCGTCGGGAAACAATGAGTAGCGCAGGGTGTCCAGCAATTGAAAATTCTGGTCGATGACACCCGTGGTGGCCCAGCCATTGACCGGATCGGCGTGGGAATTGGAGACAATGTGCCCGGAATAATTCAGGCTGTAGGCACCGACTTTGTTGATGTTGTAGCCTTCGAAGGAGAAGGTATCCAGGACTACGATGTCGGAATAAGGATCGGTGGTGTCGGCATCGGTCAATTTGAAAAGGCGGGTGTACTCTCCCTGGCTAGGATTGTCGTCTGGATCATAGGTAAACCAGATGTTGTCTTTGGACAGCAAAAAATTGTAGCCCACCGAACCCAGCGGATCGAAATCTATGCGCAGGCTGTCGATGGCCAGCAGTTGGGTGCCGTCGTCGATGAATTTGAAGACATGGGTAGAGTTGGCGTACAGAATGACCCGTTCTCCATTGGGGTAGCGGTCGGAAAAATAGATCCAGGGAGAAGCGCTCCCAGGAATATCCGCCCGAACTTTGATCACCACACTGTCTTCTGGGAAAATACCCGGCAGGCAAGTAGAGGCTTGGGCGTAGTTGTTTCGATGATAGATGGGATAGGGAGAATCGGCCAACCAGGAGTTGAGGGGCGGATCATCGGGGCAGAAGCTGGTTTGGGCCTGGAGGAGGCTGGAAATGGCAAATAGGCCCAGAAAAATCGTAGGTCTCATAGCAGGAAAGTCAGGTAGTGATTTCCGGTTGGACTTTTGGGGTAGGCAAAGGTTTAATGCGATCTGGGTTCGGCTAGGGGCAGTATTTGGGGGAAAAGCGGCGAGCAACGGAGGATGCAAATCGTCAAATTGCTACAGAAAGGAGTCTCCATCCCTGAAATTGCCACGCAACTCGAAGTATCGGAAGCATTGGTGCAGCGGATTACCAAGGAGTGGAACGAAGAATGAGTGGTTTGTCTACCCAAAATCACTCCCACTACACTCACAACTTCTTCCAAAACACCACCTTATCCTCTCCTTCTTGATAAAAATCGCGAATCACCGCCTCCCGAGTGTAGCCGCATTGGTCATAGAAAGATCGGGTGCGCTCAAATTCTGGCAGACCGGAAGTCTCCACAATCAAGACCCGTTGCCCGGCCTCTCGCAGCAACTGCTCCAGATGCGTCATCATCAGTTGACCGATGCCTTTGCTGTGTTGATCGCGATGGATGGCGATCAGATAAAGGTTGGAGGTGCCCTCTGCCATCTGCTCTGGAGCACAATAGGCCACCGCGATGGGATGAGGATGTTCAGCCACCTCGGCGGTCAGCCAAATATCTGGCCCGGCAGGATCTTGCAAATAGCCAGCGATCATCTCATCCAGCAATTCCGAGGGAAAGAGTTCGCTGGAATCAATCACGGTTTTGAGGTGGGGCAGGTCCGCTGCCTGCACAGGGCGAATAGAAGTCATCAGACGAGTTTTTTGAGGAGGCCGATTTGGCCAATGTGATAATAGGAATGCTGAATGAGTCCGATCAGATTGCGCCCCCAGGGGCCATATTTCTCATCCGCCATGGTTTGGTGCATCTGCTCTTCGGTCATGGAATCCAGCAATTCCGCGAAGCGCTCTGCATTCACCCAGCCGTTTGCCAGCAGTTCCTGCCACTCTGCTTCGGTCTGCAAATCGGGGTAATCGTAGCTGTATTTGTCCCGGATGTCCAGGGTTCCTCCTTCCAGCACTTGCAATACCCCTCCGATGTAATAGTGGATGTGATAGGTCAGAGCAAGGATGCTGTTGTGGTCGCCTACGGTCTTCTTGGCTTGTTCCAAAGTGATCCCTTCGAGATGGGTTTTGAGGTCTCCCCCCACAAAATTGGGGTGTTGAAACATCTGACGAAAGTCACGGGCAATTTCCTGGGCTAGGTTCATGGGAAGGACAGGATTGAATAAAACGATAGAGAAATATCTACAGAATTCTTCGGACGTTGAAGATACAGAAGCTCGCTGATTTTTTCCCCAATCAGCCTTCCCGGATGTCCCTCAGATGCCACCAGAAAAAACATATCCCAGTAGATGGCAGTCGCGATGCGCCTGCTTTTTTCTTGAGGGCATCTGTTTCTACCAAACTGCGAATTGCTCTGCGCTTCGTTTTTTTGAGAGTTGGTTCGACATACTTCGACTGCCGCTCAGCACAAGCGCTCACCACAAGTCCTTGTCAATAGACAATCGCAGCCCGGAGGGATGGCATTTCGGTAGCAAATCGAAGAGGGAAGTTTGGGAGCAGGCGCAGTAGCGACTGCCACATATTCCAACATCACCAGTGAATGTGACGTCTGACGTACATCAGCCTTCCCCCTACCAAACGATCCGCCCAATTTCAACGCACAGGCAACAAAAGCTTCATTTGCGCTGGGATCAAAGCTACCTCATCCAGATGCCCCATCTTGGTGCGATCCTGCGTGATTAGGTGCAAGTGGACAAAGGTGTCGTGATGGGTGAAGACGCTCTGATGTTCGGTGGAGAAAAAGCCCAAGATTTCGACTTCTTCCTCTCCCAACGGATAATTGACTTGCCCCTGATGCGCTTCTTTGGGGGAGCGGACGGTACTTCCAGGCGGCAAATTCTGGATGTGAATGATGCCTGAGGCGATTTGTCCGACTACTTTGAAGGCGAAAGGCCGTTTCATTTCCTTGCTCTGGTTGTTTACAAAGACTTCCAGCGAGGGAATGTCCTTTACCTCAGCAGGGAGCGGCACTTCTCTCCATTCCTTCACCTGCGCATAGACAAAAAAAGGCGCGGAAGCCTCTGGATTCACCTGTACTAACATGCTGGAATCATTGACCACCTTCGATACAAAAGGCTTTCCATCCAGCAGCAGGATCTCTCCAGTCAGGAAACTCTCCGGTCCGAGGCCATACCAACCTGGCTCTTGCAACGAATCCAATTGGATGATCCCGCCTAGTTCGCCTTGCCACATGACGTTGCGCATGGCTCCAGCGATTTGGACGTCGGCGTAGGTGGACTTGGCCTCCGTTGTTGTGGTGGACTGACAAGCCAACAACATCGCGCTTGCCAAGAAAAAAGAATAAGGTCGGAGATTCATCTAGGAACTGCGTTGATAAGCTATGGTGATTCGTTTCTACAAATTCTCCAACACATACGCATTCACCGCCTTCACATCCGAAATCAGCTTCAAATAATCACAATTGGTGTTGATGGCTACGGCGATGCAATAGCGCTGCTCAGGATAGACCACGATGCGGGTGACAGCTCCCACTCCACCGCCGGAGTGAGACAAATAGGTTCGTCCGGCTTTGTCTTCGGAGACGCCCCAGCCCATGGCATAGCTACTGGTGCGGGTGCTCAATTTCGGCCGAGTGAGGATGGCTTGTTGGGTGGCTTCGGACAGCAGACTTTGGTAGATGTAGCTATTGCCGAGGCGGAGGAGATCTTCGGTGGTAGACAAATAGCCTCCACTCGGCAACTTGAAGAAAATGTCCACCTCGGGAGTGAGCTTGGGCGGTTTGTCGCCAGAAGCCTTGAAAAAGCCGGACACCTCATGACTCGCCACGGTTCGCCCATCCGGAATGGTGTGGTTCATCTGCAATGGCTCCAGCACTTCCTCCTCCACCAAGTGCTCAAAAGGCATTCCGGCGGCGTTTTGCATGGCCACGCCCAGCAGATTATAGCCATAAGAGCTGTAGCGATAGTCGGTTCCTGGCTCAAAGCCTAACTTGCTCTGTTGGAACTTCTTCAGGCCAGCCTCTATGGAGAGGGGCTTTTTGTTCTCGGTCTCAAACGAGCGATAATGCCGAATGCCAGACGTATGATTGGCCAAATGCTGCAGGTTGAGATCGTATCTTTTCTTTGGGAAGTCCGGCACGTATTGGTACACGCTTTGGTCGAAGGCGAGGGTTCCTTGATCCACCATGACCCCGAGGCAGGTAGAAGTGATCGGTTTGGATAAGCTCGCAATGCGAAAGAGGCTTTGGGCCGGATTTACCGGACGCTCTTTGGCTTCATCCAGATAGCCAAAGCCTTGAGAATACACCACCACTGAATCCAACGAAATGCTCACCGCCATGCCCTGAATGTTTTGGGAATCAAAGAAGGCCTGTAGCTTGGCTTGAACGCTGTCAATAGACCAGCCTCGGCGGGAGGATTGGGCAACAGAAAGGGAGGGGAGAAACAGAAAAAGGACCAGGAAGCAGCGGAGGAAGTTCATGAGGAAGGATTAGTGAGGTTTGATCAAGCGTTGATGGAGTAGCTTTCCATCTTGCCGAAATTGGAAGAGGTAGAGACCCGGCAACCAATGTGCGACTGGAATCAAGGCCTCATTTGGGAGCTGATCGGCTCGAAAAACCAATTGGCCTGTAGCATCAAAGACCTCCAAAGCAGGCTTTTGTTCGGAGGTGGTAATTCGAACCTGATCGGTCATGGGATTGGGAGATACGTTGATCTGTGGCAAGCCCCGACCTGCCTGAGCCGAAGTGGGCACAAACCATTCTACGCAAGGCTGATTCCCCAACAATACTTCTGCTACTCCATCCTCCCAATAGCACAGCACCGCCCGTTCTGGGCCATCGACCAGATTAGGAGCCGTTTCATCCCACAAAAAGCCAAATGGATAGGTGAGAAAGCCGATTTTTTCTACCACCTCCAGTTCCAATTCCGGCCCAGGATCTGGGGAATTGGTCCGATAGGCCCCGAGAGTTTGAGACTGTAAAGTGAGCCCATTCAGTTGCACGCTGCCTGTATCCATCACCACTATGTCCCACGCATCCCAACCCGTTCCCTGGAAATAGTCCAGGGTATCCCCAATCGCCCTCCCCAATTGATAGAGCGGCACAAAATCCTCCAGAAAGAAATCATATTTCCAGAGGGTGTCTCCTTCCTGATGAATCCAGAGATATCCCCGGTCCTCATGCACCGTATCCCCTTGAAAATTTCCCACATAATACAGATCCTGTTTCAAGCCTTTACAAGCTCGATTTTGAATCACAGAATCTTGCTCATAGGCCAGGGTTTCGTAGCCCTGCCCCGTCCAGAAAGAGGTGTAAAAATAATACCAGCTGGCTCCAGGGGCTACCCAATCGGTTTGGGCTTGGGTGGGGAGGGGGAGAAACAGGAGGAAAAGTAACAGGGATTTCATAAGATGGAGGCTTGTGTTTCTCAAACAAAGTGTCAATATACCTCGTCTGATATCGATCAACCAAGATGCACTAGTACTAGCAGAAAACAAGTAGTTCAAACAGGATTAACCCGCCCCCAACAACGGCAGATGCTTCACCCGATGATAGGTCAAGGCCAGAGAGATGCAATGACGCAATTCTGCTTCAGGGACCACTTCTTCCAGGTCAAAGATGATCGCCCGGGTCTTTTCATAGCGGAAGGTGTCGGGATACAATTCCTGAAAGGTGGATACCAGCAAACTGGTGCATTTGAAATAAAGCGCGTATTGATCGGGCTTGGCGGGCTTCCAATCCATGCGCAGGGTGCTGCCTTTTTTGACCAAATAGCATTGTCGCATGGTGACGATTCATCAGATACTCATGCTGCCGGCTTTGCTGCTATGCTGCTCTTCCTCTCGTTGCTTTGG
>JBCCCJ010000038.1:0-11858 GCA_039033615.1 Bacteroidota bacterium | reverse complement strand
TCATCAACACGGGTTAAACACCACAACTGAGGGAGTGGCCTATCCGCATCAGGTTGTGCTATGGAAAAATCAGCCCAACATCTACATGCGCCCGGCTTCCTGTTTCGATGGGTCTTGTGGCAATCTGGATAACGGGCAATTTCATCAGTTCCAACTCGATTGGGATCCCAACCTGCAACTCCTGCAGGTATATATAGATGGACAACTGTTGATTTCCTATCTGGGAGATGTGGTGAATCAATTCTTCGGCGGCAATCCAGAAGTCATCATTGGCTTTACCGGAGGGACAGGGATCGCCACGAACGAGCAACGCTTTTGCTGGACGGGCATCACTGGCGGCCAACAAGGGCAATTGCAGGAACTCAACTTTCCGCCCATCCCTGACCGATATTTCAGTGATGGACCGCTAGAATTGACCGCTTCTGCTAGTTCTGGGTTGCCAGTAAACGTTGAATTGCTGGAAGGGCCAGCGGTCTTGCAAGGCGATAGCCTGCTATTTACGGGAGGCAGTGGGCAGGTGAGCATTCGAGCGACTCAGCCGGGCGACTCCACCTATTTGCCAGCCATTCCCATCGTGCGCAGTTTTCAACTCACCGATACCACGCCCCCTCCCAATCTCCCTCCTACCGCCTTGATTCTGTTGAGTCCGGACAGTGGAGAGGCTCCCTTAGATGTGCTGTTCGATGGAACGGCCTCCTCAGATCCGGAGGGAGATAGCCTCTCTTATCATTGGGATTTGGGAAATGGGGATTCGGATACCCAGGCGATTTTTTCCTATCCCTATGATACCGCTGGCGTATTTCTGGTGGTTCTGACCGTAAGCGATGGCGTGAATGCCAGCTCAGACTCCGCGACCGTTTGGGTATTTGAACCGCCAGTCGCTAGCTGTGATAGTTTGCTCATTGATTCGAATGATTTCGAAGGAGGGCTGGGCATCTGGAATGACGGAGGAGCGGATTGCGCGTTGTTGACTTCGAAATGGGCATATAGCGGCACCCAATGCATCCGATTGCAGGATGACAGCCCGACCTCCGTCCTCACCACAGATCCCCTCGATCTCACGGGCTTCTCAGAAATCATCGTGGATTTTACCTACTTACCATTGAGCATGGGGCAGCCCACAGATGATTTTTGGCTGCAAGTATCTACGGATGGAGGAGCCACCTGGACCACGGTAGAAGAATGGAATCGGGATGACGAGTTCACCAATAAGGACCGCCACTTCGAGTCGATTCCTATCGCAGGGCCTTTCACGGCCAATACCTTGATTCGGTTTCGTTGTGATGCCACCAACAATGGCGATCACGTGTACATCGACGATATCAGCTTGCGAGGGTGTAGCCTCCCGGCCCGGAGGAACCGCGTGATTGCTACCGACCAACTACAAGCCCTTCAGGTTTTTCCCAATCCTGCGGAATCGTTCTTTTGGCTTGGGTGGGAAGGCAAAGAGGCAGGCCTTACCAATCTTCAGATTTTGGGATTGGATGGCAAGCAAGTCCTGGCAAAACAGAAATACCTGGCAGCAGGTGCCCAACAATGGAAGGTGAACACTGCCGAGTGGGCCAGAGGACTGTACCTCATTCGGTTGTGGCAAGGAGATCACTACTTTCAGGCGAAGGTGACCATACAATGATCGGTTTCAGAATCCCTAATTGAGTGAACAACTTCCTTGCTTTCCAAGTAAATAGCATTGCAGCAAAGCGCGACAGATGGTCCTATCTGCCCGCTTTGCTGTTTCTATTGTGGGCGATTCCTTGTGCCTGGCTGCTCAATCCGACCGTGGATGAAATGTATAGCCTGCAAACGGCCTCTCAGGGGCCAGCTTACGCAGCAAAGCAGGCCATCTCTTTTGAGTTGCAGGCCCCTGCCTATTTCGTGGTGTTGAGTGTGTGGACCAAGGTCTTGCCAGGCTTGATGGGAGCCAGAGGATTCTCCATTTTCTGCCTCTTCCTCCCCTTGCTGCTCTTGCCTGGGCTATCCAAGCGCTACCTGCCCACGGTTTGGCCTGGCTATTTGCCGCTGTTATTTGCTACCAATCCGTTTGTGCTGCACCTAGCCGGAGACGCGCGGTCTTATGCCTTCCTGGTATGCTTGACTGTGGGCGCCCTTCACTTTCACTTGGCTGCCTATCAGGAGGGACGTTATGAAAATCGGCTTGGACTGGCACTGGTGGCAGCGTTGGGCCTGGCTACGCATTATTACTTCGGCTTGTTTTTGGCGGTCCTGGGGGGCAGCTGGTTGTTGCAGAAAAAATGGAAGCACTTTCTGCGGTTCTCGGTGGACATGATTCCAGCTTTGGGGGTGCTGGCTTGGCTGGCGCCGGCCTTGCAGGAACAGTACCTCGGTCATACCGGGTATCATCCGGCTGGCGATTCCATTCCCCTCTTGTTGTGGGCGGGAAAACAAGGAGAAGCCCTGCTGTTACAGGCCCATCATTGGGAGCGATTGCCTGGGATTCCCTGGCTCCTTCGGCTGCTTGTGGCTGGCTGGCTGGGGTATCTGATGTGGACCCAAAAAGATCGAATCCAACAGATCCTTTTTGGGGCGCCACTTCGACACGTGAGTCTGTTGGTGCTTGGCATGGGAGGGCTGTACCTGGGAATCGGGGCGGTTATGGGACTTCATTTTCTCCTCCTCAATAAATGGTTCCCGTTTGTGGTGCCTCTGTTGTTGCTGCTGACCGCGATCTTGTCCACCCATCCCCGATATGTGAAAACCAGTGTATTGGTCATAAGTGCTTGTACGCTGCTGGGCAGTGGTTGGCACGCCATCGCAGGGGTCAAGACCTATGATTATCGTCAGGTAATTGAGTCCATAGAAGCTTCTGCATATTCACAAAGGCCCATCTTGATTTATCCCAACTATGAAAAACTTCCGCTGGAAATGGTATCTGAAGGAAAGCACGACTTGCTGGCCGTCTTGGAAGACGTGGATTTCTCCGGGGCATGGGGCATTCCTCCCAATCATTTGGAAGCCGGAAAAGACTGGTCTCTGCCCCCAGAAATTGATTCAGATTCCGTGGAATCCTTTTGGTTGGTGAGTTGGTTGGAAGAAAGCAACCTGGGGGTGCCCTTTTTTCAAGATCATTTATATGAAAAGATTGATTGCCAATTCCTTGTTATGGAGGAGTGGGAAGTGGCAGGAACGGTTCAGGTCCAGCGCTGGCAACGAAAATGAGCGGCTTGTTTTGGGGAAAGATGTAAGGAATTCGCAAAATGTGTTCAGGATTCGGGAAGTATTTTCAGGCCATCTGTAGCTCTCTTCTACTCAACTCCCTCATGCCGCTCGATTTTGTCCGTTGGGAAATGCCGTTCCTAAGTGATACTCAAAAAATAACTTGGACCTTTTCACTCGTTCTTTCTTCCCACCTCTTCGTCAAAAAAAGCCTCATTTGGCCCGCCAGACTCGGTTTTTCTTCCTTGATCTGGAAAGAAATATCTACGCGAAAAGAGGAAGTTATTTTTCAAGTCTCACTAAACGAAAAGCAATGTCAAATATTTCATCCAGCTATTTTGTTAGGTGTTACATCCGTTTTTAAACCTGCTTTCCTGCTCCCCTCCCGCCTTCTACTTTTACGGTGCGGTGGAAAAAAATCATTCCTATTCAATCCTGTTGTATTGCTTCGCCTTATGGCTTATCTGAGAATCGCTGTTCTCCTTTGCTCTGCTGTACTCTTGTTTTCCCTTTCTCCGCTACCACTATTCGGCAATCATATTTTTGTGTCTCCAACTGGAGACGATACCAATCCGGGTACCTCCGCTGCTCCGGTCCAAACCTTGGACAAGGCCTTCGAACTGGTGCAAACCAGCGGGACCATTACCCTGGGACCAGGCACCTATCGGGAAGGAGAATTGCGCCTCAATCGAGGAGGCACTTCCACCAAACCGCTGGTCATCGAAGGGGCAGGCATGGATCAAACCTTCCTCAAAGGGTCCCAAGCCCTCAGCGGATGGGAAGCCCATTCCGGCAACATCTGGAAAATCAATTGGGCGATCAACAGCCAACAGGTGTTCTGCAATGGGCAGCACCTCCAGCAGATCGGAGGCAACACCCCCTGGCATACCCAAGGCAATCGACTTCCGCCAGTCGGCAACGATCTGGGAGACCTCGTACCAGGTTCCTTTTTCTGGGACCCTGGCACCCGAATTCTCTATGTCATGCTGGCCGATGAAAGCGATCCCAACCTGCATCTGATGGAAGCGAGTGTGCAGAACTATTTGCTCAATGGGGGCAATGTCTCCCACGTAGAACTGCGCGATTTGACCCTTGCTCACACCAATGGCACCTACAACGGGGAGCGAGGCTACTGCCTCCGATTGTCAGAACCCTCCTGGACCATCGAACGAGTACGCATGCTGTATCCAGATTATGCAGGCATCCTGGTCAAGGGCGCTCATCATCGGATTCGGGACTGCGAAGTCTTGTATTGTGGCAATGTCGGACTGGATGTGTACAATTCCGATGCGGCCCACAACTATACCTGGTATCCAGATGCGCCTTCCATGGACCTCATCATCGAAAGAAACGAGGTCTCCTACAACAACTACCGCCTCTTCCGGGCAGCATGGCACGCCGGAGGCATGAAAATGATCCCGGCAGTTCGAGGGGCGATTGTGCGGGACAATGTCGTTCGCTACAATCAGGCTCCGGGCATCTGGATTGATACCCCAACGGGGGAAAATCGCATCGAAAATAACCTGGTCATCGGAAATCAGACAGGCATCTTCTACGAAATCGCTCGCGAAATCAAAGACCTTCCCGTGAGCTATGGGGGCGTGATTTGTAACAACATCGTCATCGGTGACTACAAACAAGGCATTTATGTGTCCGCTTCCAGTGATGTGGAGGTGAAAAATAACACGGTCTATGATTGCTGGGTGGGCATCGTGGTTCATGGCATGCCGAGGGGAGATTATGTGTTGAAAAACAATTCTGTTCACCACAACATCATCAACGGCACCACGATTGGCGACCTCATTCTCTTTACCGGTACCGACAGCGACAACCATCGTCTGTACGACAATTTCTACGTCGCCGACATCCTCATCGACGGACAGCAACACCGCAGCAATCCCAGGATCGGCATCACCAATTCGACAGGCTATGGCATCAACTACACCAACCTGGACGTACTGCGAAACAACACCCCTTATGGAGATGGTTCATTGGTCGGGAATCCGCTGTGGGCAAATGCCGAGAATCAGGATTTTTCCTTATTGGCAGGCAGTCCGGCGGAAGGGAAGGGCATCACGGGAACCAGTTCCTGCGACAACATCGTCCCCCCTCCTACTCCGCCAGTAGATCCTTGCTCCATTCCTCCAGATTGGAACAGCTTGGACATCGGAACCCCATCTCTCGCAGGAAAGGCCTGCTGGGACAGCACCGGACTCATCCGCATGGAAGCAGCCGGAGCGGACATCTGGTATGGCCGGGATGAATTTCATTACCTCTATCAGAATCGCTCTGGTGATGGAGAAATGGTGGTGCAAGTTCAAAGCGTAGAAGCCATCCATGAATACACCAAAGTGGGGCTCATGATCCGCTCCAGTTTGGAGGCTGACGCCGTCAATGCAATGATGTATCTCTCTCCGGTAGGTCGATGGAGTTTTCAGCGTCGGACCAGCATCGGAGCCAATGCTTTCAGTACCAAAAGTCAACCCGGAGCCATCGGCTTTCCGCACTGGATTCGCATCAGCCGAACTGGCAATGAAATCCGGGCCTATCATTCGCCAGACGGGCAGAATTGGGAATTTGCGGCCAGTGAGGTACTCCCCCTGGGCACGGATGCCTACTGGGGACTGGCGGTGACCAGCCATGACGAAAATCGCTTGGCCGAGGCCGTATTCACCAATCTCCAAACCCAATTGCCGGGGACTTCGCCTTTTCCGGTAGAGCTCATCAGCTTCGAGGCAGCATACCAAGCGACCAGTGGATGGGTACAACTGGATTGGCGCACCGCCACGGAAACCAATAACGACTATTTTGAGCTGGCCAGGTCGATCGACGGGCAGGTATTCGAGCCGATTGCGTGGGTCCAAGCCGCAGAGCGAGGCGAAGCGGGGGCGGAATACGAATGGCAGGATACCCGCCCGATTCCAGGGAAGTTGGTGTATCGGCTCAGCCAAACCGACCTCAACGGGAGTCAGCAAGTGCTGGATTTTCAGGAGGTGGTGTATCCCAATCGGACCCCCCATTTGTTTGTCCAGTTCGCCAACCTCTTGTTCCAAGGCGAAGAACTAGACATCGAACTGCAAGCGGCTGAACCCCAAGCACTGGAATGGTTGGTGGTCAATGCGCTGGGCCAAACCATGACCAAAGGCAAGGTGCGGGATGCCGACGTAGAGGCTCTGCACATTCCAACGGATGCCTTTCCGCCGGGGATCTACTATCTGGTGTTTCTTCCAGGAATTGCCGAACCGCCCCAAGCGTTTCCTTTTCAGATCTTGGCCCGATGAGAGGAGCGGGGAGAGAAAGGATAAGCATCCCATTTGATTTGATGCAGCATTTTTCCGATTCTTAGCGCTTTATCTGATCATCCGCTTCATCTCCGGCCTCTGAATTCTGCTTTCGACCAAAACAAATCCATCGTGGTGCTCCCCTTTGTGGACCGGAGCGCAGACCAGAGCTATGAGTTTTTCTGTGATGGAATCACCGAAGACATCATCAACGCCTTGGCCAGCATCGAGGATCTCAAGGTCATTTCCCGTACTTCCAGCTTTTACTTCAAAGAACACAAATCCACCACGCGGGAAATCGGAGAACAGCTGCAGGTCGCCAATTTGCTGGAAGGTAGCGTGAGGATCTCTGAGCAGTCGATTCGGATTCAGGTTCAACTCATCGACATACAAGCAGACCGGGCGTTTTGGTCCGCTACCTGGAACCGTTCGTTGGAGAATCTCTTCGATACCCAGGATGAAATCAGTTTGCTGATTGCGGATCAACTGCGAGAGCAATTGGGGCACCTGGAGATTTCCGAAAGGCTGGTGGAGCGGGCCACGGAGGATGTGAGCGCCTACGAATGGACCTTGCAGGGGCACCATCATTTTTCGCGCTGGAACCCGGAAGATGTTACCAAGGCCATTGCTTGTTATGAGCGGGCCATCGAGCGAGACGCCAAGCTGATAGACGCACATCTTGGCCTGGCAGATGCCTACGGATTTTTGGCGACGGCTGGTTTTGCCCCTCGGGAAGCCAGTTGGAAAAAAGCGCAGGAATCCCTGGCGACGGTTCGGGCCATGGACCCTCAGCACGCGGTTTTGAATTATCAGCTGGCCAATCAGGTCTTTTTCACCGAGGCGAAATATGCCCAGGCAGTTGCGTACACCCGCATCGCGTTGGAGACTCGTCCGGCCTACCCGGAAGCCCAGCAATTCATGGCCTTTCTGTACATGCTTCGGGGCGAAATGGGGTTGGCAGCGACACATTTGCAATTTGCAAAGGCGATCGACCCCCTGAATGAAGAAACTGATTTTTACCTCGCCTATTTTGCGTATCGCTCCCATGACTACGAGACTGCCATCACCACCTGTGAGCATTTGTTGCAGGGAAAACCCAAGAGTGTCCCAGCCCTAGTTTTGTTGAGTTATGCCCTGTTACAAGCCGGGAAATATGAAGCGGTGCGACTGCGGCTGGAGGCGATCCCGGACGAACTGATCATGCCTGATGAACAATTGGGCTTGCGTTGTTTGGTTTCGGCGAAAGAGAAAGGCGCGGTCGATCCTGACCGATTGGCCAGCCTACTCGCGCAGTCAGAAAACCACCGTTCCTTTCAGGCGGATGCCTATCTCTTCCTGGTGTATGCCGTCCTGGGGAAGCAGGATGCTGCATTTGTCTTACTCGAAAAAGTCCACACCCATCACTCCGCCATTCTGCTGCTGGCCTTTCACGATCCCCTCAGTCAGAACCTGAGGGCAGATCCGCGATATGCGAATCACCTCCAGCAGTTGTATGCCCTGGCCGATCCGCCAAATCAGCCACCCAAGCCTCGGACCCCTTCTTCCAGTGCCTTGGAACCCGAAAAGGCCCAGGCGCTTTCGCAGCAATTGTTGGCCTTCGTCGAGCAAGAACGCCCCTATCTCAATCCAAGTTTATCCCTTCGGGCCTTGGCTCAGCAAGTAGGCTTGCATCCCAACCAATTGTCCTGGCTGCTCAATTCCCAATTGGGCAACAATTTCAATGAATTCATCAATGCCTACCGGGTTGACCACTTCAAAGAGCTGGTAGTTGATCCTGGGAATGCGCACATTTCCTTGCTGGGATTGGCCTACGAAAGCGGTTTTCGGTCCAAAACGGTCTTCAATACCTGCTTCAAAAAGACCGTAGGCATGACCCCCAAAGCCTATCAAAAAGCGCATCGGCCATCGTAAGAGGCAGTCGCTCCACGCCGGAGGCAAGAGCATGGAGCAGGAGAACGTTGGCAGAGCTGCAGAGAACGCCTGATTTGTCAAGGTTCACTCGCGGTTCTGTACCTCATGAATCCGCTCAATCCCAGATGTAGCCAGCAGCTCACAAGGGCGATCTTGGTAATCTTGTACCTCCTGTCTGACAGAATCAAGCGTACCAACGTGGTCTACCCCCCATCCGGTAACTTCCTGCAAAATCCCTACCTTAGAGACATGAAACGAAGTCGATTTCCCTATCTCCTTGCCTTGCTGAGTACGTGGATGTTTGCCTGTCAATCCAACGTGCCAGCTCAGTCCGAATCCGCCACGGCACCCCTCGAAACCGCTGCGGCAGAAATACCTGTGATTCCAACCACCTGTACGGCCCAAAACAAAGCCACCCTCGAAGGGCATTTGGTGGGTTTGGCGGAGCAATCCTGGGGAGAAGTGCCCATCGGAGCGGTCGCCATCGCCGTCGGGAAGCGCTTCCTGGGCGTGCCGTATGTCGCCAAGACCCTGGACCTGCCCGGCGACGAGCAGTTGGTCATTGAGCAACAAGGCCTGGATTGCACGACCTTTTTGGAAAATTCCGTGGTGCTGGCGCGGCTGGCGAAACAAGACCGCCTGACCTTTGCGGATTTTCAGCAAGAGCTGGCCTACATCCGCTACCGAGACGGAGCACTGGCAGGCTATCCTTCCCGCATTCACTACTTCAGTGAGTGGATCACCCACAGTTCAGCGCGGGGCATCATTGACGATATGACCCAAGCGATCGGTGGCGTTCCCTATGAGCTGACCCTGGACTTCATGTCCACCCACCGGACTGCCTACGCCCAACTGGCCGAAGACGACGAAGCCCTGGCCGCCATTACCGCCACCGAAGCGGCCCTCAACCAACGAACCAATCTCTTCTACCTCCCTCAAGAGAAGGTCGCCGCCCAAGAGCACCTGATCCAAGATGGAGATTTGATCGCCATCACCACCAGCGTCAAGGGACTCGATATCGCGCATGTAGGCTTAGCCATCCATCAGAATGGCCGCTTACACCTCTTCCACGCTTCTACTACCGGCAAGCAAGTGCTGATTTCCGAAAAACCCCTGGCCGATTATCTCGCAGGAATCAAGCGACATACCGGGATCATGGTAGGCCGATTGAAAGAGTGAACCATCTGATGCTTTGCCATTCCAGCGGGAATCATCCTGTCTCGTTTCCGCTATTTCTGTCAAAGACCCCAACATCTTTGCCGCACCTTGTGAAATGTTCTCAGCCTATGCTTCTGCTTCAACTGCTTCGCGCCCTCCCCAGAGCTCGTAGATTTCCCAAACCTACGAGCTCTATCCTGGCCCTCTGCCTCCTGCTGCTCCCTACTCTCCTCCCCGCCCAGGAGCTCACCTACCAGCGAGTCTTCCAGGACGCCAAGGCCTGCTACGACGTCCTCGACTACGACTGCGCCATCGCCAAATTCAACTTCCTGCACCTGGACATCGCCAAGACCGAGGCAGAGAAAGCCGAGAGTCGGGAATGGCTCGATCGGGCGAAGGATGGGCAATTGAATGGGCTGAAACGAGCCCTAGCTAAGGCAGACTCGGCCCTAGACGTCGCCAATCGGGTGCTGGATCAGATGTATTTCTATAAGGGAAGGTTTGGGTTGACGCTGAAGAATGTAGGCGAAAGGTATGATCCCAAATACCGCTATGGCTTCATTGATCGAAATGGAGAGGAGGTGATTCCCTTTGAGTTTGAGGAGGCAACTGCCTTTTCGACAGATGATGGGTTTGCGCGGGTGAAGGTGGAGGGGAAGAAATATCTGCTGGATACCCTGGGAGTGAAATATGTACTGGCGGAAAGCCTGGAGGAATTGAAGCCCGAAACCGAAGCCCTGGACTTGCATGAGCAACGACTGGATAGTCTGCCGGACAATTTGGGGGACTTTCAGCGATTGAAGGTGATTCTGGCCTACGGAGGACGCCTAACTCAACTCCCTGAAAGCGTAGGGCAATTGAAACAGCTCCAAACCCTTGACCTCAGTTATAACCAGTTGCGCAACCTGCCATCTGAGTTTGGCCAGCTCTGCCAGCTAGAAGATCTTGACCTCAGCTTTAACTCATTCAGCAGTCTGCCCCCTGAGTTTGGAAACCTAAAACAGCTACAATTCCTTTACCTTGACGGAACCCAACTTGCAAGTATGCCGCCTGAGCTCGAAAACTTGCAACAGCTTGAAGTATTCAGCCTCTTTATGGCCCAATTCCCTCCCTCCGAAGTAGAAGCCCTCCGCCAAGCCCTCCCCAATTGCAAAATCATTTTCTAATCCCCATCTTCCCCCTCATGAAATCTCCTTCTACCCTCAACTGGCAGCGGATCTTGCGCTATATCGAACGCGAGCAGGCGGCGGTCCTGATCGGGCCGGAGGCTTGTCAGTTGGAGGGACAGCCCCTGCATCAGGCGCTGGAGCGCTATCTGATGGAACAGCATAAGGAAACCATCGCCTATCACTATCGGCAGGATGGGCTGTTTTTGTTTGAGGACAACATCGCCAAGAATGATGCGGCCCAGGACGTGGGCTATTTCTTTGAGGAGCGGGAACCGGAGGCGGCGATCTTCCGGCAGTTGGCGGAGCTGAAGGTCCACCTCTACGTCTCCATGAATCCCGACACCTATCTGTCGGAGACCTTTTACCGCTACGGCCTGCGCCACCGCTTCAATTATTTTCGGCGGCAGGCGGTGGATTCCTCCGGAGACAAGTAGAATTTCAAGGAGGTGGAGGCGCCTTCGCAGGAGGCGCCCCTGATCTACAACCTCTTCGGCAGCAAAAACGACGACGAATCCCTCATCCTCGACTATGAGGACGTTTTTCACCTGATCGCTTACTCCACCAATCCCGAGGGCCTGCCGGACAAGCTGCGGGCGGCCCTGAGCAAGATCCGCCTCTTCATCTTTGTGGGTTTTAGCTTTGATCGCTGGTACACCCAATTGATGCTGCGCCTGCTCTGTGGCAGCAGCGGCACCCAGAAATACGCCGCCAATCAGCAAGCTGTGCCGGATGACACCCGCGACTTTTTGGTGCATCAGTTCCAGATTGAGTTTCTGGACCCGGAGGAGTCTTTTCTCGACCTGCTCCACGCCAAGGCGCAGGAAAAAGGCCTGCTCCGCCCCCTCGCCGATCCCTTGGGCGATGCCGAGGTCGCGGTGGTGCGCTTTGTGCAAAATGGGGAGATTGACCGCGCCCTGCAGCAGTTGGAGACCTTGAATCAGGAAGAAGCCACCCTCCTGATGGCTCGCTACAGTCAGTGGCGCGACAGCCAGGAAAAGGGGACCTTGGACAGTCGGGATTTGCTGGTGGAGTACAATCGGATTGTGGATGCGGTGTTGGAGGTCTTGAAGGAGGGGAAGGGATGAAGATATCTGTCACATATTGCCTGAACGCTCAAGTGTTGCGTGGCCTTCAGCCGGACCTACTTTTTTCACGGGAAAAAAGT
>JBCCCJ010000037.1:0-11901 GCA_039033615.1 Bacteroidota bacterium | reverse complement strand
GTTGTTGGGCGTGGATATAGTGCATTTATGCGCGAAGCGGCATCCGCTGTGACAATTGACCTGACAGGTCCGATAAATCAAGGTGATACTGACCTAAATGTGCTGGTCAATATGGACAACAATCAACATGCGCCAAATGAGAACCTGCGGATTGGGAACATGATTTCGGGCATCAAGAGCATATTGGCGATTCTCACCAGCCCGATCAATTGAATGGATTTTTTTCCAGACGGAAAGTTTGCGAACTTGCTGTGAAGCTCCTTTTTCTTTTCATATTCCCTTTTATGGCTCATACGTACACCGAAGAAAGCGCTGCCTCCCAACTGGATTCCATGGCAGGCTGGACCTTTGCCAAGGATGGCATCGAGAAATCTTTTCAATTTCCAGACTTTACCCGGGCCTTTGGCTTCATGTCTCAGGTCGCCATCCTGGCCGAGAAAGCGGATCACCATCCGGAATGGTCCAATGTTTACAATCAAGTTGACATTCGCCTCAGCACCCACGATGCCGGGGGGCTCACCGACAAAGATTTTGAGTTAGCTCGCGCCATCGAAGCCCTGTTATCCTAAGCAACTATGCTCACCGTAAAAATCATCAATCGTTCTTCCCACCCCCTCCCCCATTATGCTACCGAAGCTTCGGCTGGGGTAGATTTATATGCCAATCTCACCGAACCAGTCACGCTGGAGAGTTTGGAAAGGGCCATGATTCCGACGGGTATTTTCATCGAATTACCCGTTGGATACGAAGCCCAAGTACGTCCCCGAAGTGGCCTGGCCGTCAAGCATGGCATCTCTTTGGTCAATACCCCAGGCACGATTGATGCGGATTATCGGGGGGAAATTCATGCCGTTCTGGTCAACTTAAGCAAAGACCCTTTCACCATTCAAGCGGGGGAACGGATCGCTCAGATGGTCATTGCCAAACATGAACAAGTTGCCTGGGAAGAGGTTGAAGTCTTATCAGAAACCAAACGCGGCGCCGGAGGATTTGGCCATACTGGTCGATCCTGAGCCTAACTTCCCGCTTTCGGGTCCGTACATCCAAGCATTGTGTATGAAACGTCGCCAATTCTTCTTTCCATTTAGCCTGGCCACCAGTTCTCCTTCTCTTGTGTTGGGGTTGATGATCTCCATGGGACTTTGGTCCTGTAAAGGGAGTCAGCAGGCCAGCAAATCCGATCCCAGGCTGGGCCTTGCTGAGCAGCAAAGTATCTTACCCAATCCGGAGCGGGTGGGTCAATTATACATCGAAGCCACTACCCAAATGATCAGGGGAGATCTTCGCAGCGCTTCCGATTTATTCCTGGAAGTCTTGAAGTTAGAACCCCAGCACGCAGCGGCCAATTTCAATCTGGCCAATATTTCTACGGAACAGCGCAAGTACGACGATGCGATTCGCTACGGAAAAGTGGCACTGTCTTCGGACCCCAACAATTATTGGTATTACCGCACGCTCCAGGAAGCCTACGAGTTTCAGGGAGAATACAAACAATCGATCGAAGTACAACTGGCCATTACCCGCCGCTTCCCCGAGCGAATCGAGGATCGAATCCGCCTTTCGGAGCTGTATTTACAAAACCAGCAGGCAGATTTGGCCCTTAATGAACTCACCCAAATCGAGACTGATTTTGGTAGCACCCAGGAAGTATTGTTGCGTCGGTACCAAATCGCCAAACAACAAAGCCAATGGGATACGGTCTTGGGCATCACGAATGATCTGCTCCTCATGAATGAGGAAGAGCCGCGTTATTTTCAGATGAAACACGAGGCGTTGGTTCAGCTAGAGCAAGAGGCAGCAGGGATACAACTGATGCAGGATATGTTGGAGGTACATCCCGACAATGGATATGCCTTGCTTACCCTGGCTGACTTTTACAAGAACCAAGGCGATACCGAAAAATCTGACGAATACCTCTACCGTGCATTTGGGAATCCTGACATTGACGCTGACGGAAAACTCCAGATCATTCAGAGTCTGATGGCCTACGTACAAGAGGAAAATGCCTTGCTCCCTCGATTACAAAAACTGGCGAGCATCTTTCAGGAAACGCATCCCGGGTCCGCTTCGGCATTCGCCCTGCAAGGGAAGTTATTTGCGTTAGAGGGGAAATTGGATTCAGCCCGTAGCAATTACCTTGCCTCCTTAGATTTGGAGCCCAGCAACATTCCGGTTTGGCTGGACTTGATTGAGACTTCGTTCCGAACGCGGGACTTTACTCAGTTGAACAAAGACGCAGAGTTTGCCCTGGAATATTATCCGAACCAAGAGCAGTTCCTCTATTTCTTCGGGGTTTCTGCCATTCAAATCAAAGATTTGGGCGCCGCAGTCAACGCCCTGGAAAAAATCAAACGGATCGGCACCGCAGGGAATGACTTGATGGCCCAAGCCTGTGCAGAATTGGGACAAATCTACCACCGCCAGAAAAAATACGACCAATCTGACCTCAATCTCCAAAGGGCGGTTACCCTTACTCCGGAGGATGATCTCTTGTTGAATAACTACGCCTATTTTTTGGCAGAGCGAATGGAGAGATTGGACGATGCAGAAAAAATGGCCCAAAAGGCGGTGAGCAAAGAACCGAATCAAGCCTCATATTTGGATACGTACGGCTGGATTTTGTACCAACAAGGGAAGTATGAACAAGCAGAAATCCAATTGAAAAAAGCAACCGAACTGGGGGATGGGGCTGTCATTCATGAACATTATGGCGACGTGCTATTTAAATTGGGCAAGAAAGAGGCAGCCGTAGAGCAGTGGAAAAAAGCCCAGGAAATCGGCAGCGATCTGGATATTGACGCAAAACTCCAACAATGAAATCAACCCCATCATCTTTTGCAGCCCTTCGCCTGACAAGGGTATGTTTATTCCTATGTCTCTTTCCCGCTCTCAGTTCGTGTAAGCTATTTAAAAAAAGCAATGAGGAGCGAGAAGAGCAGATGTGGCGAACAGTCTTGACGGATACTGAAAAGAACCGTCCCGAATTTGAAACGATGAGTCTCCAAGGGCGGGTCAACGTCAGCATGCCAGAGGGAGAAATCAAAAATATCAACTTGAGTTATCGGATGATGATTGCCAACGATAGCGTCATGGTGATGCGGATTTCAAAAATCATCGAATTGGCGCGGGTCAAGATTACGCCAGATTCTATTTTCGTCAAAAACACCCTGGACGAAACCCTGACCGTTGCTGGCTATGGATTGGCGGAGGAATACACCGGTCTGAAGGCCGATTTTGGCCTGTTGCAAGACCTATTACTCGGAAATTTTCATCCCATCCCTACCAATTTGACCTACGCAGGAAAACGAGAAGATGCTTTGATGTTTCAGGGAGTAGAAAGTGGCACGAAGTTTTCTTATGAAATCAATCAGACCATTCAGCAATTGGTCCGAATGCAAGCCAATCAACCCCAAGATTCTGTGAGTTCGACCGTTGGATATGGGGATTTCCAAGAAGTCGATGGCCAATCCGTTCCAGCGAAGGTTTCGATAGAGGTGTTATCTGATCAAGATATCTCAATTGGTTTTCAACACAGAAAAATTCAGATTGACCCCAACAAGATCTCTTTTGCGTTTCCCGTTCCAGATCATTATGAACGAGTCAATATGGAGTAAGGCGGTATTTCTCCTCTTCCTTAGCCTGGCGATAGGAAGTCAACATGGGATTGCCCAACTCATCTCTAGTCGGGAATCTCTTCAGAAAAAAATTCTCCTCACCGACCAACTCCTTCAGGAAACAGAAAATAGGCAGGACAAAACTCAAATTGAGCTTTCGGTGATTGCCAGGCAACTGAGCCTGCGGAAGCGTCTCATCATCCAAATGACAGATGAGATCGAGGACCACAATCAGGAGATTGAAGCTTCGCAAAAGCTCATTTGTGCGATGGAAACCGACATCAATCAAATTTTGTCGGATTATGGCAAGACGGCCCAGATGACCTACGAACGCTTTCAACCAGAGAGCTTTTGGACGCAGGTATTGAGTGCGGGCAGCCTTTCCCAAGCCTTGCAACGAGTCAGCTACTTCAAACAACTGAGTCGCTACCGCCACCGACAAATCACCCTCATCCAGCAGGCACAGAAGTACTTGGTAGAAAAAGCCGAAGAGTTGGCATTGACCATCCTCGACAAAGAAGCCCTGATCCAACAGAAGGAGATCGAAATGGAAAAACTGGCCCAAACCAAGGGTTACCAAACGAGGGTCTACGCAGCCCTGAAAGAAAAAGCGCAAGCGTATCGGAGACAACTCCACGTACAACAAGCTGAGTTGAAAAAGCAAATCAGAGCCGCGGAAAACACCTACCTCCTCACCGCTGAAAAAGTCGATAGTGATTATAGTCGGACCTTCGGCTCTAGCCAGGGATTTTTGCCCTGGCCAGTGTCTTCCAGTCGAGGCGTCATTGTTGGGCAGTTTGGAGAAACAGAAGATGCATTCGGGAACCGAATTGACAATGATGGCATTTTCATTCGAACGCCTAAGGGTCAGCCCGTTCGCTCGGTCCACAGTGGCAAAGTCACCGGAGTGCAACAGATTCCCATGAGTGGAGCGGTGGTCATTGTGGAGCATGGCGATTATCGAACGGTCTACGCCAATTTGATGGACGTATCCGTCAACATTGGGGAACTGGTATCTGCGAACCAGCGCCTTGGAGTGGTACGGACAGACCCTCGTACCGAAGAAAGCGTGTTGAATTTTTTGATTTATGAGGTGCCAGAGCGTTTCCTCAATCCGCAAAACTGGATCATCGAACCTTGATTTGCCATAGCCGTCCTTCGAGAGCATTTGCAAAGGCATAGGCGATCCTGTATCTTTCAGCATTCAACTACTACCGCTGAAAGACGGGCTATGACTCATCAAACCCCCATTATCATCATTGGAGCTGGGCCTGCTGGCCTTGCCATGGCAGGGCGGCTACACGCCAATAAGCTTCCCTTCATTTTATTGGAACAAAGTCAGGAAATCACCACCACCTGGCGAAATCATTATGATCGCCTTTGTCTCCATACCGTGAAGGAATTCTCCAACCTCCCTCATGCACCCTTTGATGAATCCGTCCCTCGCTATGTTCCCAGAGAACAGTTGGTGGCCTACTACCAACAATATGCGGAAGAGCGGGGCATTCAACCGCAGTTCGGAAAAGAAGTCGTCTCGGTGAAACGTACGGGAGAGGGATGGTTGACCGAAACCTCTGATGGGGATCAGTATCAATCCGAGCGAGTGGTGGTTTGCACCGGGTTCAATCGGATCATGAACCTCCCCCAATGGCCGGGCATGGAAGATTACCAAGGCCAAGCTTTTCACAGCAAATACTACCAAAACGGAGCAGAGCAAGCTGGCAAATCGGTCCTGGTCATCGGTATGGGAAATAGCGGAGCAGAAATCGCGGTCGATTTACATGAACATGGAGCCAAACCCAGCATCTCTGTTCGACATCCAGTCCACATTGTGTTACGCGACCTGGGAGGGAGACCTACCCAGTTGACTTCCATGAAGTTACGCAAACTTCCTCATTGGTTGGGAGACGCCCTTGGCGGCCTACTGGTCAATATATTCGTTGGCAACATCAACAAATATGGGCTTCGCAGGCCCAAGATTGCTCCTGCCAAACAACTGAGAAAATATGGCAAAACGCCTGTGATTGACGTTGGCACCCTCGACATACTCAAAAGTGGGCATCTGACGGTCTATCCGGGCATTGATCGCTTCACTGCCAAAGGCGTGCGTTTCACAGACGGCCGGGAAGCGGAATTTGCGGCGGTGGTCATCGCTACCGGATACAAAGCAAAGGTGGAAGATTTCATTGAGGATACCAATGGCTTGTTCAATGAGTTGGGCTTACCAAAAGCCCCCTATTTGGCCAACCATCCGGGTCTGTACTTCCTCGGTTTTGACGCCTATACCAGCGGGATTCTGGAGAGCATCCACCGCCAATCCGGGGACATCATGGATCATATTCTCCAGCAACCTCAAATGGCTTCTTCCGGGGTTGCTTGATCTACTGCTCCGCCAATTCAGCTCCGTATAAGCGGAGGATTTCGGATTCGACTTGGGTCAAGGCGGGACGCCAATGTACGGTAGTCAAATCCAAGCCTTGCACCCACAGACCTGGAATGTTGGGCCAAGTGTGGAGATTGCTTCGCTGACCAAAGGACCAAGCTTGGATGATGCCAGCTTCAGAGGCAGTGAAAAACAGATCCTCACTTCCCGGCACAAACTCTACCGCTGTACATTTCTCGGTTTTTGCAGTCGGCAGTTCTTCCCCGATTTTCTGCCAGGGAATCTGGGTAGTATCCATCAAGGCAATGTCTCCATAGGAGCCAATGGCTGCCCGGTTACCTTGCGAATTCAGTCCCAGGGCAGTAATGTTGGCGTAGTCCGTCAATACGATGTCAAACGCCAAACTGTCCAGATCTAGTTTCGCCAAGACATAGCCCAACTCTTCGTCATATGAATGAGAGACAAAATAGAAGGCTTCCCCATTGGGTGAGATGCTGTTGCCAGCGTGATCGGTATATAATGCCAACTGAGACCAGGGATCGTGTGGGTCAGCGTCCGGCCGCATCCATTCTATCGGCAAGCGCAAACTCTGCTGCCAGGTTTTGGAGGTTCGACTCCACAAATAAAAAGAGCCATCTTCGTGAAAAGAGAGGAAGTCCGAGGAAGGCACCTTCAGCGGAATCAGGTTCAACAATGCCTCGTTAGAGTAGAGCTTTCCATCATAGGGAAGCAATTGCGCTTGATCTAGGAAGAGTTCCCAGATCTGCCCGTTACGGGTGCCACAAATCAAGGGCAAACCTGCTTCCGGGGCAGACAGGATGCTGACAATTCCACCTGTGTTAGCTGGTAAGGACCAGGTGTTGAGCAAACTCGCAGTTTCCCATTCCCAAAGATACAGCCTACCGGCTGCGGTTCCCACCAACAAATGCTCCCCTTCCGTCAAATCCAGCAGACAGGTGATCCGTTCGTTGTCCAGAGTCAAAATCTGTTTACACCTTCCCTCTATCCAACTCCAGCATTTGATCACATCTTGACGGGGATCATCGTCCGAGGTAGCGAACAACATGACCGGACGCTGCCCAAACCGCAACCCATAGACCATGGGTCTCCGACTGGCGATTTCAAATAACAAAGTCCCGGTCAAAACGGCATATACGTAGATCGAGCCATCATCATCCAGCATGAGGAGTTTGGAGAGATCTGGGGTCAATCTCACTTTGGCGTGATGATGAAAAGGAACTCCAGAAATCAATTCCTGGTTCACCAGTTTCCCATTTCCTATTTCCAGGTCCCGAATTTCCAATCGCAGCTCACCGATTCCTTCTTCCAAGCTACTTTGAATGTGAATGGAGATGATCAACCTGCCTTCTTCACTGTATCGAAATTCTTTGGGCTCTGAGCTGATCCGCGTTTGGAGAATAGGCTCTCTTCTTCCCGCCTGATATTCCACAAACATCGGCTCTTCTTTCGACTCCCTCATGAGCAGTACCCCAAACACCGAACGTTTCGGGTGAAAAAATACCTGTTGAGGTAGGTAGGGATCCCATTTGCAGTCTTTCGGCAGGAAATAATCTACCCTTCTGGTATTCCCCAAAGGAACCACCGATACTGAAGGCCAACCAATCAGGGCAGGAGACTCCGGGTAACTGGTAGCCAACAACAGAAATCCAAATTCTGGATGATAGCCCATCCGGTTGAAGAATTTCCCTTGTGGCAGTGGCTGATTGATGGTCAAGGTCGACTGACCGTCCCTTTCATTTCGCCAATGAAACAAACGATCTGCCGCGAGGACCGTGAACTCCTGACCGTTCGGATGATACGCCAGATAGGATACGGCCAGTTCGTCCGGCATATCAAAGCGGTTGATCACTTGTTTGGTCTCCAAATCCAATACAGAAACCTTCGAAGCAAAATAGTCGATCATCGCTACTTTCGGCTCAGTGGGATGAAAGACCATTTGATGACCAGGATGAGGCACATACCCCAAAAACACGCCACCTGCGGTTGACCAGAGCCGGGGATGGCCTTCCTCTTTGGAACTAAAAGTCAGAAAGCGTGCTCCGTCGGGGCTGACCGCGATTTGCTCCACACTTTGGCTATGCCCAAAAGTATCAAACTGATCAAAACTGAGCTGGGTATGCGCCAAGCTGATGGACAGCGATTTCCCGAAGCGAGGCGCTGCGACCAGCGATTCGGCGTCCTCTGTGGGAATCGGAGAGATTTTGCCAGCGGGTCGGCTGATTTGGATTTTGTTGAAAGAGATGCCTGAATCGACGAGGGTCAGGCCATCCAACGCTAACCCGGAAAGCTCTCCGCGAATGGTTAGCATCGTGTTGATCACATTCCACAACCCATAACCGCTCCATTGATGATTGCGATAAGCGGTCAAGATTTCGGAGAGGAGATTCGGTACCTGAGGTGGTAAACTCCACTCAAAAGCTCCTTTAATCAAGGTCGGACGATGGTGATGCTCTCCCTCTACTTCCCCCCACATTTGGCGCAGGTGGATGGGAAAGGGACGCCCGCTTAGCAGTCTAGGGGGACGTTGCCCAGCCAAATCCAGGGAGGTTTGATTGCGAATGTGGAGTACCGCGAAGAAGTCCCGGAAATTTTGGTGTAGGAAGGCGAAGAACACAGGGTTTTGGGCTTCATCTACTTGCTCTACCTTCAGAAATTTGTAGGTATTGGTGAGCAGATAAGTGAGGTCTTCCTTTCGCTCCATGTCCTCCATGGGATCCTGGTGGGTCTGGATTTGAAGCAAAGTGGCCGCCTTCCGATATCTGCGGTGGTGGTAGAAAAAGGTTTCTGGCAGAAAATAAGCAGAAGCCTGGTCCATGGCAGCTTCCATCTGAGCAGGCGTAAATTGGAACAGGCCTTGTCGCTCCATTTCATAGGCCAAAAAAGGAAGGTAGTGCTTCAAGAAGAAATGAATCACTTCAAATTCCTTGACCTGCTCTCCCCGTTGAAAGGCAAGGGTAGCGACCTGACTTTCCAAAAAATTCCACAATAGTTCGCCGGGGGAACTGACTACGGATCGAAATTCAAACCGCACATCTCCCTGATGCCGATTGGTGAGTTGGGCGGAAGAGGTGAAGAGCGTCAACATCATCGGATTCTCCAACAAAGGCAAAATCCGAGGGTCGGTTGGCATCGCCTGACCACTTTGGGCCAAGAAGTTGCGAATGTCATCCTGATCCAAGCCTTGGAGCTCGATGACCTGAAAATCCTTGGTCCAGTTCAGTTGGGCCTCTTCCCGACTCGTCAACAGAATCTGCACCTGGGGATGATCCTTCCATTGCTGATTCAAATCCCGCAACAGCGGTTGTTGATCGGCGGTGATCTCATTGAACCCATCCAGCATCAACAAGATTCGAGGATAAGACCGATCCTGAGCCTGGAGATTGAGCCAGTTCCACAATCGTTGGATCAATTCTGGTTGAAAATCTCGTTGCGCAAGGTAATAGCGGCAGATGTACCACTCCAGGAAGTGCTCTCTTTCGGTGAGAGAAGCCTGATTATATTCATTTAGGCTGATAAAAAGGGGAATCGGCCCCGGTTCTTCCAAGAATTGTTCCCACAAGGACAATAAGGAAACGGTCTTACCTGTCCCGCCTGCCCCCAATACCAAGCTGTGGTGAATTTCTTCTCCCCACAACTGCTGCACCGTTTCCTTTTTCCCCAATTCCTGGCCCTTATAGAGCACTTCGTTGTCAATGAGTCCCTGACTTTTGTGTTGACTGTCAACTCCCCCCAACAAAAAGTCTGAAATATTCAGCGAGGCGTATTTCCCACCTGGGTTTCGGAGTTGCTCATGAAACTGTTGGGTACCTGCCCGCAGGCGGTCTTCCATGAAATCTTCTTCCGTCAGGCGCCAATCCAGGATGTGCTCATTCTGGTGATAGAGCCCCCATGGAATTTCGTCAAAAGGGATCGCTTCGAATTCTTCTTCTTCCAGTTCCAGGGAGCGAAACATCATGGAATGCCCCGTTCCCGGCAAAATACTGGTTTTGGCACGTTGAAAAGCCTGCTGCAGGCTATCCCCCTGGACCATGCCGTGATAGAAGGTTTCGGAGAAGGAAAGTGCCTGACGGTCTGAAATCTTCCGATCCGTGGCGATGATGGCCTCCACGCCAATGGCAAGTAAGCTTTCCACATGGCCTCTGGTAGCACAAGCATTCAAAAAGACCAGCTTCAAATGCTCTTCTTCCTGCAGAAGTTGGGCGAGGTTGGAGGTGTGTAGCCGTACATCTTCCCCCTCCAAGGTTGACAATTGGAGTTGCGTTCCGTTTGCGTGGCCACTGAAGTGAAACATGACCAATTGCCCCTTGGTCTTCGTCAAATCTTTGATGATCTCCACGGGATCTCCCGATCCAGCGGGGTAAAACTGCCCTACCCCTTGCTGTTGATACTCACTCATGAACCGATACAAACTCGTCCGTTCCGGTTCCAATTCTGCCAAAAAACGGTCAGGATTTTCCCGATCATTGGCAAAAGCAAGAAAAATGGTAGGGCGAGGTAAGGCAGTCATGGGGTGAAATATTTCGCAGCAGCAAGAACCTGAGGAATCAGATGATGTTGTTCATCATTGGCGATGATCCAATCAGAGCGAAGCAACTTTTTTTGCTCTGCCCACTGCTTATCCATCCTCGCCAGTACCGCCGCTTCAGAACTTTGGTCTCTGGCAATTACCCTTTTCAGACGCAGGGAGGTAGGCGCATATACCGTGATGACTCGATCAGAAAATCTTGCGGCTCCTGATTCAAATAAAATGGCGGCCTCCTTCAACACAAAAGGAAGCGTATACGTCCCGGTCATCGCATGTGCCCAATCCACATAATCTTTGGCGGTCTCTGGATGGACGATGTGATTCAGGGCTTGCAGTTTGTTTGCATCTCCAAACACTTGTCCACCCAGATAGGCCCGATTCAGGCTACCATCGGCATGATACACCTCTTTTCCAAAGGTACTGATCAATCCTTCAATGATCACGGAATTACTTACCATCAGATGCTTGGCTCGTTCATCTGCATAGTACACTGCGTACCCCAGGGATTCAAAGATTCGGCAGACGGTACTCTTGCCACTCCCGATTCCGCCTGTGACTCCGATGTGCAATAGACTCATGGTCGAACAATGACAAATTGAACCTGTTGGGGGTGATGGGAGATCAATTTCGCCCCTTCCGGCACGGAGACCGTTGGGATGATCTTCCCAAAATTTGGGTCTAAGCGATCAAAAGGGACGGATGCCAAAAATTCGTTGGACCGTTCTTGAAACGACTCATACGCATCGAAAGGCACCAAACAGGTAACGTCAATCGTCTTTTCTACGAACCGGACATCTACATTTCCTGGCTTATCCTGTACTTGAACCTTGACCGGAATATTGGTTTCCGTGTACAAGCGAGGACGGACGTTCAGACTCACGACTTTGGGACTCACTTCAATTCCCATGCTATCAGCTACTCGGATTTCGAGAGCGGTATCGGCTGATAAGATGGGCGTTTTCCCAGCCTCGGTAAACCATTCTTGAATGGTATCCAATTGGTGTTGCGGCCCAATGATCATCACCGAATCGACATTCAAAGAAGCGGGTTGATTCATTTGATACGCAGGCTTCAACTGAATAGAAGTAGCCAACCTGAGGGGCACATTTTTCCGGGTGCGGAGCAAATACCCCAGATCAATTCGATCCGGCCAAAAGCTAACAACAGATAAGGTAGAGGGAATTTGGTCTTGGGCTACCTTTTGATAGGCGCGGGTTTGAGCGAAATGATTGTCTAAAAAATCGGAGACGAAGGGAAAATTGAGGGTGTCTTGCCGGAGACTCAGATGATGTCCCAGCAGATCAATTCCAGAACCCTTAGCTACAATCTCTATCTGGTGGGGAGTGATGTTTGTGACT
>JBCCCJ010000036.1:0-11963 GCA_039033615.1 Bacteroidota bacterium | reverse complement strand
CGACCTTCATGCCGAAGCCGATCGAGCGGTTGGGCAGGATGGATCGGTTGCGCGGTTCGGTAGAAGTGGATCTGCGGGAATTCGGTGCAGGACCGGGACTATATGTGCTTCAGGTTCAGGCGGGGGCGGAGATGGGGACGATGAAAATGGTGTGGGAGTAGGTCCAAATGTTGCGCTCTCCCCCGTTTGCAACGGGGGAGCCTCCAATTTGGAAGTTGGCAACTTCAAGACATCCGAGAGTTACAAACTCTGCTACTCGATCCTCACGCGTTGCAAACGCGCGAGAGCAGAGAGTTCGGCGGTGGACCAGGGCTGTATCTGCTACAGGTTCAGGCTGGCGGGGAGGTTGGGACGCTGAAATTGGTGTGGGAGTAGGCCAAGCTCAGAGCTCGTAGGTTTGCCAAACCTACGAGCTCTGCTACGCGTTGCAAACGCTCGCGAGCAAACGGAATCAGGCACTCGCCTTGCCAAGCCTCCGGCCATTGCGTACCTTCTTTCCAAAAGCTCTAGCTCTATGCGTTTCTTTGCTTGTTTCTTCTTGCTGGCGGGACTTCTTGCTTGTCAATCGCCGTCTCCGGCAGATGCTCAGTTGCCGCCTGCTACCTACGACCTCTTCCCTCCTCAAGCACAGCACGTTCATGGTTCTACCATCCTGGCTCTGCCCAATGGCGACCTCCTTGCGGCTTGGTTTCATGGCTCAGGAGAACGCCAAGCAGACGACGTGGCGATTTTGGGGGCGCGATTCGATCGGAAGGATCAACAATGGTCCGCGCCTTTTCCCATGGCCGACGTGCCTGATTTTCCCGACATCAATCCCGTGCTCTTTTTTGATGGAGAAGATCGCCTGTGGCTGATGTGGTACACCGTTCTCGCCAATCAATGGGAAACTTCTATCCTCCGCTACCGCATCAGTGAAGACTACCTCGGAGGCGGTCCGCCCAACTGGTACTGGCAAGAGAGTCTGTTTGTCAAACCAGGCGGTTCTACCGAGCGAGGCATTCCGGCAGATGATGCTTTTGTGAAGTCAGTGCGGGACCAATTCGCGGGTGTCCGCGAGGGCTTGAACAAGTCTGATGCTTTTCTCCATCAACCCGTTCCAGAAGCGGAAGCCCGAAAGCTGTTTGAAGATCGGGTGGCAGAGATTCTTTCGCTCGCAAAAGGAGAAGATCTGAAAGCTCGCGGTCGAGTATATCAAGCCGACGGGAGCTATGAAACTCAGCCGATGGGCTATCCGCGTTTTCGGCGCATGGGCTGGCAGACCCGCAATCGCCCGCTGGTATTGGCAAGTGGCCGCATCATCGTGCCGCTCTATTCCGATGGCTTTGATTTCTCGCTCATGGCCATCACCGATGATGGAGGGCAGCACTGGCATTTCAGTGAGCCAATTGTCTCGCTTGGTGGGGTGCAGCCCGCCCTTTTGCAACGAACAGACGGCAGCCTCTACACCCTGATGCGAGACAATGGCCCTCCTCCGCAGCGACTCCTGACGGGTTATTCAGAGGATGAGGGAGAACATTGGAGCTGGATTCGGGACAGCGAATTGCCCAACCCTGGCTCAGCGGCAGAACTTCTGGCATTGCAGGATGGTAGATGGCTACTCGCTCATAATGATACGGAAAATGGTCGCCACGCTTTGGCCTTGTCGGTTTCTGCGGATGAAGGCAACACCTGGGAGCTATGGCAACACGCCGAGCAGGACAGCAGCCAGCAGACTCGTTTTCATTATCCCGCATTGAGTCAGGATCGCCTGGGGAATGTTCACCTCTCCTACAGCGTTCATGGCAAGGATGCAGCGGGGCATGCACTGAAGACCATCCGCCATCGAGTGCTGCGACCCTAAGACCATGTTTGGGACAGGAAATTTGCCAAAGCAATATTCGGATTTGAGGTTTTGACAAGCAGTTTTGACGAAGAATAGCTAGCTATTGTGAGGGAAAAGTGCGCCGATCAGGTTCTCGAAGCCGGAGATTTCCAAGGAAATGAGCGTTCCAAACATGGGCTAAGCCCGTCAAGAAGCGGCTCCTTCCTCCACCAGCATCGCCTTGGGTTGAAACCACTCCGCGAGCTTTTCTTTCAGATCCTCTTTGCGTACCGGTTTAGACAAATAGTCATTCATTCCCGCAGCGAGGCAAGCCTCTTTGTCATCCTTGAAGGCATTGGCTGTCATGGCGATGATGATGGGGTCTCCCAATGCCTCCCTTCGACTTCGAATCTCCCTGGTAGCGGAAATCCCATCCATGACTGGCATTTGCATGTCCATCAGCAGCAGATCGTAGGACTGCTTTTCGAGGGCTTCGATGGCTTGTCTTCCATCGCTGGCGACGTCTGCTTCCAGCCCCAGCTTTTTCAACATCCGCACCGCGACCTTTTGATTGATCAAATTGTCTTCGACCACCAAGAGAGAAAGCCCCGCAAATCGCAAAAGATCTTCTTCGTTGGTGGACAGTTTTGCTTTCGCCACTCGTTCATTTTTCATCAACAGATCGAGTACTTTCCGCTCCAATTGGGAGGTTTTGGTGGGTTTGTGGAGATAGGAATCAATGAAGGGCCGATCATGCTGGCTGAGCGAAAGTCCCAGTGAGGTCAGCATCAGGATGGGCAGTTCGGTTTTGGATTTTTTCTGGCGAACTTCTCTGGCGAAAGTCAGCCCATCTTTTTGGGGCATCTGGCAATCCAGGATCATGAGCTGAATATCGTCCATGCGATCCAGAACCTGGTCAGCTTCAAAGGCACTATTTGCCAGGATGGGCTCAAAGCCCCACTTCCGGGTTTGGGCCTCCAGGATTTGTAAGTTGGTGCGGTTGTCGTCCACCACCAATATTTTCCCTCCAATGAGTTCTTTGGGGACCTCATTGGGGACAGGCAGATCCACATCAAAGGCTTCTGGTGCCTGAATGGTAAAGAAAAAACTACTGCCCGTGCCTGCTTCGCTTTCCACCCAGATGGTGCCGCCCATCATTTCTACCAAACGCTTAGAAATGGCCAGACCAAGGCCCGTTCCTCCATATTTCCTGGTGGTAGTCGCATCTACTTGGGAAAAGGATTGAAACAAACGGTTCAGGCGATCTGGCGGAATGCCGATGCCAGTATCTCTCACCTCAAATTCGATCTGATGCTTTCCCAGGTCCAAGCCCTTGGAGACGGCCCTCACAAAAATTTCTCCCTGATCGGTAAATTTGATGGCATTGTTGATCAGGTTCACCAATACCTGTCGCAGTCGGGTGATATCAGACTCGATCACCTGAGGCACATCAGGATCGACAAAATACATCAGCTCCAGGCCTTTTTCAGTTGCCTTGCCCGACAACAAATCCAGGGAATCCTCTACCGACTGAATCACCTGAAAAGGATGCGCTTCCAACTCCATTTTCCCCGCCTCGATTTTTGAAAAATCCAGAATGTCGTTGATGATGCTCAGCAGGTTTTCTCCACTGAGACGAACCGTATCGACAAATCCTCGCTGTTCTTCAGACAATTCGGTATCCATCAACAAACTGGTCATCCCAATGACAGCGTTCATGGGGGTTCGGATTTCATGGCTCATGGTAGAAAGGAACTGAGCCTTGGCCAAAGCAGCGGCTTGTGCTTCTACATTGGCATCTTTCAGGTCCAGATTGAGGCCGTGCTGTTGCTGAAGCAGTTCCAGGAGTTGCTCCTGATGCTGAAGGGTTTGCTGTTGTAAATCTCGGTGAACGGTACGGTGCTGCTTGAGAATATGAAGCACGAGCCATAGGTTAATGACGATGACCCCCACGGTAAATGGCAAGTCAAGGGGATATTCTGTGAGGTCTCGGCTAGGAATTGCGATTCCCAACTGATACATCCCTCCCGCTCCTGCTAGAACCACGGAAGAGAGGACCGCAATCCCTATGGACCACCTACGACCTAGTAAGAGATCTGCGACCAGGAGAAGCGACACCGCCCAAATGGGTACCGCCGGATGTAGCGGGAAGCCTGTGAAGATCGACTGGATGATCCAAGAAACCCAAAAAGACAGAATGAATACTTTTCCTGCTACTCGAAAAGAAGCTTCCCATCTCAACAGCCCAATCGGGAGGGCAAATAGGAGGAGATTGAGGATCAAACCCGGAATGATACCCGCCGGAGGAGGGGAGGGAATGACAGCAATACATCCCAGGATCAAGAGGGTGATACAAACAAAAACAAGAGAAAACCGGAACAGGACTTTGGCCTGCAAGACCGCCTCCAAATCATTGGAATGCAGGTACCATTTCAGGCTCCATTGTTGAAGTGCCTTCATAAAAAGGGGATTTCTTGACCAACCGTTGAACAAAAATGGCCAAGATTGCCCGCTTTTTCAGTTCTGCTTTTTCGCAATACTTACCCCCTTCCACTGCCCAAAAAATTTCCCCGAGCCGAAGTGTTTCACCCAGCAGAAGGGACTGTACCGTAAGATATCGCGATCGGGGCACTCAATAGGGCATCAGGAATCCCAAAGGCGTGTACCAGAGAAACCGCATCAGGCCGGAGTTCCTTACACAACTGATCTACCTGCTGTCGGATGGCTGCGGCCTTACCGCCTTCCAAATAGCCATTTTCCAGGTACCAGGCAAGGTGCTCTTCCATCTCGGACAAAGCGTATAAATCCCTCAAGCGGGTCAACAATTCGACATGCTGTGGGTCTTCCAAGGTATCCAGCGCGAGGGTGAATTGTTCCAAAACGATCCGATCCACGTAGGCTCTCGCCAAAGAGAGGAGGTGGGTTTGCACCTCCAGAAACGCATCGTATGCTTCCATGCCTTCATCCATTCTCCGCTTCATCCTACGTGCTGCTGAGACCACCAAGTCCTGTTCTCTTGCCCGAAACAAGCCCAACTGCCATTCTCCGTCTCTCAGATGTTCTTGACTTTGGAGACGTTTGATGAGAGGATTTTTTTCCCGGATGAAGGTCAGCAATTGATCGGAGAGAAAATTGACCATGCCCATGAATCCCAAGGCGCTGAAGGATCGCCGAAAATGGGTCAGTCTCCCTTTGGCCACCAATTGGAGCAGCACGGTATTGTCTCCTTCGAAGGTGGTGAAGATGTCGCTATCGGCTTTCATATCTGCCAGACGATTGACCCAGAGATAGCCATTCCCCCCACAGGCTTCCCGGCATTCTTGCAAGGTATGGGTGGTATGCCATGTGCTGATGGCTTTCAATCCAGCCGCCAAGGCTTCCATTTCCCGGCTTTCTTCAGGCGTATGGGTCAGGTAGCGATCCAAAACGTAGCGATGCGCGGTGTGCAGCGCATAGGTTTTGGCAAGCAACGGCATCAGGCGACGCTGATGAGAAGGATAGTCCAGGATGGGCATCTCGGCATCTCCTGGTCGGCCAAACTGCCGACGCTTGGCGGCATATTGAATGGCGATCGTCAGACCAGATTTGGCAGTACTTAAGCCCGCGAGGGGAACTCCCACTCGGCCCCCGACCAGGGTCCCCAACATGGTAAAAAAGCGCTTGCTTTCATTGGTGATGGGGCTAGAATAGGTCCCGTCCATCGCTACGTCGGCAAAACGATTCAGGAGATGTTCTCTGGGAATCCGGACCTGGTCAAACCACAGCCGACCATTGTCCACCCCATTCAGGCCCAACTTCCGACCGCTGTCTTCGATGCGGACGCCAGGCTGAGCTTCCCCTGATTCATCGCGAATCGGCACCAAAAAAGCGTGTACCCCATGTCTTTCTCCTTGGGTTTCCAATTGGGCGAAGACCGTAGCCATCTTGCCATGCGCCGCAGCATTGCCAATGTATTCTTTGAAGGCCATGTCGTGAGGCGTGTGGATCACAAATTCCTGGGTGTCGGCATCGTAGATAGCCGTGGTCTCCAAATCTCGCACATTGGAGCCGTGCCCCGACTCAGTCATGGCAAAGCAACCCGGCAATTCCAGACTTCCCGCCAGGGGCAAATAGGTCTGATGATGCCGTTCGGTTCCCAATTCCAGGATGCTCCCTCCAAACAACCCAAATTGCACCCCGTATTTCACCAACAAACTCAGGTCGTGATGGCCTAACATTTCAAACACCGCAAAATATTGCCCCATGTCGCCAGATCCGCCAGCAGAGGTCGGATAGGACAAGGCTCCATAGCCACGATCAGCCAAGTGCTGCAGCCATTCTAGCACCAATTCTCGAAATGCTTCTTTGTTCTCGGGAATGCGATCATATCCAAAAGCCGGGTCTGAAAGCAATACCCGCACCTGATCTTTCAATTCTTTGTGGGGGCCGTCCAGCCAGGTGGTGAGGGATTCCACCTCCCAGAGCTGAGTGGGGGCGGTTTCCACCGGGTCCAAACTGCTCCGTTTGGGAGCCAACATGGTTTTGGCGGCATCTTGATCGCCCAAGCCCAGGGCTTGCTCAATTTCCAGCAAGGCATGGGTGGCCGCTTCATTTTTATAGGTACCCGGAAGGTGTTCCGTGCCCAGGTTCGCGATCCGATCACTCAGTTTCAGGAGGGATCGGCGTTCGACTTCAGAAACCTGCTCGGCGAGTTGTTTGATTTGCCTGAGCCAGCTCTTGACTTCGTGAACTTCGGGGGGATTCGCGGGATCTAACTTGCTGCTGATCCACTGTTGTTCTTCTTCACTGAGCCAGGCTTCTTGCTGAATGCGTTGCTCAATCATCTGAACTTCCGAAGGGCTGAGCATTTCGTCAGACCAGGCAAGATATAACAGGGGGAGAAAAAATTGTCCGTTGGGGCTGGAAGGTGAAGGATTCATACGCGAGGGATTCGATAGTCTTTCCCTCTATAAACGGAATTTCCCAGCTGCTGTTTTCATTCGCCTGTAGGAGAGGTTGCCTGTAACCAATCTTCCAGGGCCTCTATGATCCGATCCAGCGTAAAATATTTCAAGGCTCGTTCTCTCGCTTTTTGCCCCAATTCATCCCGGTGCTGGGCATCACTCAAGAGACGGTGGAAGGCAGCGGCCAGGGCAGGAATATCTCCGTCTGGGATCACATAGCCGGTTTCTCCCGATACGACGACCTCACTCATGGCTGGCGTATCCATCACTACACAAGGCAATTCGAGCAACATGGCTTCGATCAAAGCGATGCTGGTGCCTTCCCCAAAGTGAGGGGTGAAGCCAAATGCTGCACAGCTCCGCAAGTGGCGAGGCACATCGGACACAAAACCGGCAAAGATGACCCGTTCTTCTATCCCAAGATCTCTGGCAAGCTGTTGGAGTTCTACTCGCTGTGGCCCTTCGCCCAACAACAACAATTCGCCCTTATTTCCCTGCCTCTTCAACCATTGGATTGCTCTCAGGAGTCTTTCGAGTCCTTTTTCTGGAGAAAGTCGGGCTGAAACGCCGATCCGATGGGGGATTCGACCGACGGCATCTGGTTCCCATCCCTCAGGCTTGACTCCATTGTTGAGGGTGAGGGTAGGCTTGGCTAGCAAAGCCGGGAAGGCCGTGGTCATGGCCTCAAAAGTGGCCTTGGAATTGGCTAAGAAGCGAGTGGCAACTTGGTTCAGGAGATAGCGGTTCCAGGCATTGACACTCAATGCATAAGACACGCCTCTTCGAAATATGATCTCCTGAATCCCGGCCAGGTGGCCCATCCAACCAGCGGTTTTCAATTCGTGGGACGCATTCAACAGGAGGACGTCCGGCTGTCGTTTTTTCAGGTGTCGATACAACCGAATAGCCAGGATGGGATTCAGCAATCGCCAAGTACGCAAAGGCATGGCTGTATGGGGAATTCCGGCCTGCACCAGCCGTTGCTGCAAGGCAGACCCAGGGTACACCAAGAGTTCGACTTCATGCCCTTTGGTCTGCCAGGCTTGTGCCACCGCAAACATCCATTGTTCTCCCCCACCCCAACTTTTGGAAACATTGACCAGCATCAGGTGGGGAGCCTTTTTAGCCCTTGGCCTGCTCATCCCACAAATGTTTGAGTTTGGCGTATTTCAGAAACACCGCAAAAGCCGAAACCTTGCTCAGCTGAAAGCCGAGGTAGCCTTCTCGGAAGGCTTGGCGGAGGAAATACATTCGCAGAAACCGATAGAATGGGACCAACCACAAACGGACCCAATTCGCTTTTTTTCCGCTGGTAAACAGCAACTGGGCGTGCAGGGTCGCATACCGATCGGCACGTTCCAAGTGATCTTCCAGGCTGTGGTTGGTGTAATGCAGGAGGTCACCTTCCAGAGCGTTGATTTCCACCCCTGAATCAGGAACCAGTTGCTCATGGATGTGCTCCCCTTCCCAGTGTGCCTGCCCTTTGGGAAAGAGGCGAAGCTTTCGATCAGGGTACCATCCCCCATGCTTGATCCATTGCCCACAATAGTAATTGCGTCGAGCAAAGCGATATCCCCCGGAGAGATCGGGCTTGCTGGACAAGATGGCCGCTTTCAATTCCGGAGAAAGGGCCTCATCCGCATCAATGGACAAAATGAACGGGTGGCTCGCCTGTTCGTTGCCAAAGTTTTTGGTGGCGGAATAGCCTTCCCAAGGTTGAGAAAAAAACCGCACCCGATAGGCGCGGCATATTTCTTCGGTTTCATCGGTACTGAGAGAGTCAACCACGACCATCTCATCTACGACTCCCAACAGGGACTCCAGACAGCGCTGGATATTGCGGGCTTCGTTATGGGTGATGATGACTGCCGTGATTGCTGGCATAAGCTACTCACTCACTATTGGGTAACGCCTTTGTCGTGGATTTTGGAAACCTTGATCATGTTGGTCAGGCCATACTCGTGGAGCGGCATGGAACCCGTGTTGATCAATACGTCGCCAGGATCGACCATTTGTTTTTCTTTCAGGATCTCATGTACGTCCTGAATGGTTTCGTTGGTGCCTACTTGTCCATCATAGAAAAAGGCGCGTACCCCCCAGACCAGATTGAGCAAATTCAAAATTGCCCGGTTATCGGTGAAGCAGAAAATATGGGCCTTGGGGCGGTAGCGAGATAGCTGAATGGCGGTATAACCGGACCGAGTCATCCCAATGATGGCTTTGGCGTGGGTATCCTCAGCCAGTTGGCAGGCCGTTTTGATGATGGCCGTACTGAGCAGTTCGGTATCTTCCGGGAAACCCTCCCGGTTGTGATAATAGATCGAATCGTCCTCAGCCTCTACGCTGCGGAGGATTTTGGCCATGGTTTCTACCACCTTCACGGGATATTTCCCTACCGAGGTCTCTCCACTCAGCATCACGGCATCGGCTCCGTCAGCCAGGGCATTGGCGACATCACTGGCTTCTGCACGGGTCGGGCGAGAGTTGGTGATCATGGATTCCATGACCTGAGTCGCTACGATGACCGGTTTTCCTTCGGCATTGCATTTTTTGATGATGCGCTTTTGCCAGGCAGGAACCTCTTCCATCGGAATTTCCACCCCCAAATCCCCTCGGGCAACCATGATGGCATCGGTGGCCTTGATGATTTCGTCGATGTTTTCGAGGGCTTCGGGCTTTTCGATTTTCGCAATGATGCGGCTGACTCCGTTTTTCAGGCGAATCAATTCCTTCAGAAGTTTGATGTCATCTGCCGTCCGCACGAAAGAAAGGGCCAACCATTCGACTTTGTGTTTGATGGCAAAATCAATGTCGCGGAAATCTTTTTCGGTGATGGTTGGCTCAGAAATGACGGTCATCGGGAAGTTGACCCCTTTCCGCCGTTGGATCAACTCGCCATATTTGATCTTGAGTTTGATCTGGTTGTTTTTGTTGGTCTCAATGACCTCGCACTCGACTTTCCCGTCATCAATCAACACCGCGTCTCCGATGGCGACATCTTGAGCGACGGTATCATATTTGATGGGGAGGGCGCCATCCGTTTCTTCCAGGATGTCAGAACGAAGCGTCACGACATCTCCCGGTTTTACTTTGAAAGGCTTTTTCAAGTCTCCGATGCGGATTTTGGGGCCTTGCAAATCCTGAAGGATGGCAATGTTGCGGTTGTGCTTCTTGTTGATGTCCCGGACCATTTTCAACGACTTCTCATGCGTCTCGTGGTCAGCATGAGAGAAGTTGAGGCGGGCGACATCCATGCCTGCATCTGCCAGTTCCAGCAAGGTTTTGGCATTGCCACAGGCAGGTCCTATGGTGGCAACGATTTTGGTACGTCTGAATTCAGTGGTGATCAAAGCCAGTGCAATTTTAGTTGATGAAGATGAGTACAATCTACTGCGGAGAGAATTTCTCTGCTTTCGGATATCGAAGCGAGTAACTTCTCCATGCTCGGGGGAAATTGACGGTCAAATCTAATAAACAAAAAGTATGCAAAGGAGCGAACTTCCTTTGGAAGAGAAGATTTTTGTAATTCTATCATTCTGAATTCTTGATGTGAATGGGAGTCCACATCTTGGTAGGTTTGTCCTACTGGTTGGTGATAGTCTGGAATGGGATGTTCTTCGAATAAAGAGCCCTTTTGAGGCTGGGAAGCGGGATCGAGTGGTTCCGCATCGACGGCTGCAAGGCTCAGGTTGAGGTACTGATTTAGGTCAAAACAGACCTTCCAAATTTTGGCATTTGAGGCAAGCCCAATGATGAAAAGTCCCAGTTGATCAACGTCTTGTATTTGGACTCTTTTGGGCAAAATCCTTTATTAGCGGCGGAGATCGAAATAAAACTGACCGGAACGTTAGCTGTATCCAAAAAGTATTATATTTGCCAAAATTTTTTTTGGAAAGCGGTCTCAATAAACGATTAACAAATTAAAAAGCAAAGAAAATGTCAACAATCGCTGAAAGAGTCAAAGACATTATCGTAGACAAGCTGGGTGTAGAGCCTTCCGAGGTTACTCCAGAAGCTAGCTTTGCCAATGATTTGGGTGCTGATTCATTGGACACGGTGGAATTGATCATGGAATTCGAGAAAGAATTCAACATCAGCATTCCTGATGAGGCGGCAGAAAAGATTGTTACCGTAGGTGACTCTACCACCTATCTGGAAGCAAACACCAAAGACGCTGAATAACCATAACCTATGCAGGGAAAACGGGTCGTAGTAACCGGTCTGGGAGCGTTGACACCCATCGGAAATAATGTTCAGGCATACTGGGAGAGTCTCTCCCAAGGCAAGAGCGGTGCCGATTGGATCACAAACTTTGACACGGAACATTTTCGTACCAAGTTTGCCTGCGAGGTCAAGAACTTTGATCCCAAGGATCACATGGACCGAAAAACGGCCCGCAAGATGGATTCATTTTCCCATTTTGCGATGGTCGCTGCCGATGAAGCCATGGCAGATGCGGATATCAACATGGAAAAAGTTGATCCGTATCGCTTTGGCGTCATCATGGGTTCTGGGATCGGAGGGATCGGAATCTTCACCGAGCAGGTCAAAAACTATGTAGAAGGCAATGGTACTCCCCGTTTCAATCCTTTCTTCATTCCCAAGATGATCATCGACATCGGAAGTGGACACATTTCCATGAAGTATGGTTTGAAAGGGCCCAACTATTCGAGTGTTTCCGCTTGTGCTACCTCAACCAACTGCCTGATTGATGCATTTTTGCTCATCAAACATGGCTATGCTGACGTGATGTTAGCCGGAGGAGCAGAAGCAGCGATCACCGAAGTAGGGATGGGAGGATTTAATGGAATGAAAGCCCTTTCTGAAAACAATGATGAATACAAAACTGCCAGCCGTCCTTTTGACAGTCGGCGGGATGGATTTGTCATGGGAGAAGGAGGTGGCTGTTTGGTACTGGAAGATTTGGAGCACGCCTTGAACCGGGGTGCCACCATCTATGCAGAATTGGGCGGAGTCGGCATGTCTGCTGATGCGCACCACTTGACCGCTCCCAGCCCGGAAGGGGAAGGAGCAGCCCGAGTGATGACCAATTTGTTGCAGGATGCTGATCTCCAACCTCAGGACGTTGATTATATCAATGTCCACGGTACCTCTACTCCATTGGGAGACATCAGTGAAACCAAAGCAATCAAGAGCGTATTTGCTGAACACGCCTACAAACTTAACATCAGTTCTACCAAGTCCATGACCGGACATTT
>JBCCCJ010000035.1:0-11979 GCA_039033615.1 Bacteroidota bacterium | reverse complement strand
GCAGGTAATTGAGTCAGGCCCCGACGAGGGTGTAGCTCTGTCACCAAGTCCAAATCCTCCACCTCGATCACAAAGCGCGGCAGCAAGCGGGTGAACCAACCATAATTTTGGCGGAGACGCTTCGCGTACTGATTTCCAGCGATCTGGAGGGTTTCCCAATCCTGGCCTTTTGCTCGTTGGAGCACTGTTTGGGGGGCATCTTTCCGTTCTCCCGCTTGAATTTCCACCGTACCTCTCTGCGCATCTAAGTGTAGCTCCTCTCCAATCTGAATGGGGACGATTCTATCATCTATGTCCAACAATTCCTCCAGGCTGAGTAGGGAGGCATTCTGATCCTGACTTTCCGGGGCGCGGTAGTAGTGGTAGGAAGCAAAGGGGAAAATGTGCTTCACCGCAAAGGATTCGTAATTGTGAGAAAAGGCTTCTCTGAGGCTTTTCTTGACCGATTCTGCGGATTTCGGGGGGAACGTCAACAACTTCCCGGCATGGTTGAAATTGGTCAGGAGTAAGTCAATGTTTCCCAGCCGCTTGCCCAACCACGTGCGTGAAAGCGGCGGGAGATTGCAATCGTTGTAGTTTAGGATGGTTCCTTGTGGCGATTCTATCCAGAGAGCGTTGTCAATGCCGGTGGTGGGATAGCGGGTAAGCTTGATTTCGGGCGTCAGCGCATAGGCTTTTCGCTCCTGAAAGGGAATCACGTGTGCGAAGCCCAGTCCTTTCAAGGCTTGATCGAGTTGAAAATTGTACGAATCATTCCCCAAGGCGATCAGGTCAGGATTGACCTCCAGGAGCCGTTTCAACGTTGGGGGGTGGAAATGGTCCGCATGAAAATGAGATACCCAGAGGTGAGTAGCTGTCGCTGCCAATTCCCAGACCTTAGGATTCTCATACTTCAGCCCCCAACCTCCCAAAAAGCAATCCCCCCAATACCAAGGGTCCGTCAACAGGCGAACTTCCCCCAAATCGATCAAGACACTGGCATGGTTGAGAAAATGTACGCGGAGCATAGGCAGGTTGGTTGGAAGCAAAAATATAGTCTTTCAACTAGCAAGAGAAATCTCGCTGCCTGCTTATGCAAACTCGCCTAACAGTACGCTTCTTTCTCAGCCACAAATGCACAAATCTCCCCCACCCAATCTCCCTCTTTTCGTGGAAACACAAATTCTGCCCCCTTGTCATTCGTCAGGAAATATCGAGGCCAGGAGTATATTTTTCTATTTGACAATCAATAAAAATACACCTCATCCACGAAGGCCCAACCGGTGGTCCCGGCACCTTGATGCCATTTCGGGAGCGTGCGAGGCTTGACTCTGACCCGATAATAGCGATGGCCCTCTGGTACCGGAAGATTCACCGCGCCTACTTGATTGGGGTCATTCTCCACGATCGGAGGCAGCGTTTTGCGAAGCACCTTGCGCAAGGTCTGCGGGCTTTCTCCTGCCCAGACTTCCACCGACTTGGGTGGCACAATCCACCGACCAATGCTCTGGAGATAGCTGACTGTCACATGAGAAATGGGCAAGCCAGCTTCCCCAAAATCAAAAGTCGCCTCCAATGGTTGTTTCTTGGTGCCCATCCAGGCCCCCGAAGCAAAGTTTTCTTCATCCCCGGTTTCCTCGTCAAACAAACTCTGCGCGCCTTCCGCTGGATATTGCGGATTGGGCGGATAGGTCAGGGCAGCCGAGACGGGAGTAAAAGCCTTGTAGAAGAAGACTTTTTGCAACGTATCACTCCCCTGCCAGTTTTCCCGGAAAGCCCTGGTTTTCAGAACGGTGAAACTATCCAAGGGAATCGGTGCCTCGTAGAGTGGACTGCTGAGACTATCCGGCGTGCTCCCATCCAGCGTATAGCGAATCTGCGCCCCGGGAAAATTGTGTTTCAGCTGTACAGATCCTCCGGCTACTACGAAGCTAGTGGCGGCCTGAATGATCGGCGGACTCAATTGAAGGATTTCTCCTTCGGGAGGGATGTACCCCAAGTCCAGTCTCACCCCTGGCAATTGTTGCTGCAAATTGCTCAGATCGGCTTCGCTGATTTGGGTATTCCACACATACACTTCTTGCAGCTTAGGCAAGCTCGCCAATGAGCTGCCAATCTCGGGACCTACCTGCGTACCGATGAGAGAAAGACTTCGCAATTGCTTGCAGGCCGCCAATTCACCCAGGGTAGCTCCCGTGATGTCTGTTTCGTTGAGGATGAGCTGATCAAGTTGGGAAAAACGACTGATCAAAGAGAGGTCTTCATCAGTGATCGGCAAATTGCTCAGATTGAGTTCCACCAGTTGGTCCTGTACCCCGGTCAGCTCTTCCAATAAGCGATCTTCATAGGTCTGTCGAATGAAGATTTGTGCAGAAAGTGCTGGGGAGCCAATCGCTAGCGGGCGAATCGTACGAAAAGGCGTATTCAACGCTTCCAGATCACGACGGGAGGCCGCAGCAAATTCGTATTTCGGGGCGTCTGTTTCTGGCTCTGGCATCAAAGAAGCAGCGAGTTTGCGCACCGAGCCATCGGCTGGATAGGCAGCAATCGACTGATCTAGGTTGGCACCGGACTCAATCCAGGCGTGCAGCAAATCAATTTCCGCTTCTGTCAACTGAGTCTTGCCTTCGGGCGGCATGTGATGCTCGTCTTCCAGCGGTAAGCGGGCCCGTTGGATCAGTTGGCTTTCTTCGGCCTCGCCTCCTTGCCAGATGGGGCCGTTTTCGCCGCCTTTCAACAAGGCCACCCGGGTACTCATGTTGAGGTCCCCTTTGCTTTTGCGGTTGTTGTGGCATTGATAACACTTCTGCTCCAGCACGGGCACAATGGCTGCTTCGTAGAGGGGCGTCTGCTCGGTGATCACCAATTGGGTTTCCTCCTGCGCCAGGGGAGCCCACACAAAATCTTCGCCGTGGGTAATGCTCGCTCCATAATGACCTGTGAAGGTGAGCAAACCGATCCCAACTACCAGGCTGAGTTGAAAGCCCCGTTGAGGAAGTTTGTTCCCTTCGCCCAACCACCACAACCCATACACCAAAAAACTCAGGCCTATACCACTCCATTTGTGCCAACTCAGCAAGGGAGATTCGTAGCCGGATTCCTGAGACAAAAATAGGCCCATCAGAGCGGCCACAGCCGTAGCAGCCGCAGTCATCAACAGGGTAAATTGTTGCACCTTGCGAAAGGTTGCAGCCTCCATTTCTTTGCGTACCAATTGTAACAAGCCCACCATGATCAGCAGGCCAATCGGTAGGTGCAACAACACCGGATGCAGACGTCCCACGGGTTGTAGCCAGACGGGAATCGTCAATTTGCTTTCGAAAAGTAGGAGGAACAGCAGCAGAATGTGCAACGCAAAGAGCACATTGCCCAACACGGTTTTGATCGAGCGAAGAGAGAGCATATATCAGGCAATGATGTCGTGAACCACTTCCCCAGCCACGTCGGTGAGGCGGTAGCGGCGGCCCAGGTGTTTGAAGGTCAGGATTTCATGATCGAGTCCTAGCAGGTGCAGGACTGTTGCGTGGAAATCGTTGACGTGAACAGGATTTTCGAGAATGTTGTAGCCAAAATCGTCGGTTTTGCCGTACACCATGCCCGGCTTTACCCCACCACCGGCCATCCAAATGCTATAAGCTCTGGGGTGATGATCCCGACCATAGTTGTCATTGGTGAGTTTGCCCTGGCAGTAGTTGGTGCGGCCAAATTCTCCTCCCCAGATGACGAGGGTTTCGTCCAACAATCCCCGCTGCTTGAGGTCAGTGATCAAGCCTGCGGAAGCCCGGTCCACGTCCTCTGCCTGGAGGGGCATTTCGTTGACCATATTCCCGTGCTGATCCCAACCCTGGTGATACAACTGCACAAAGCGCACCCCAGATTCTGACAGTTTCCGCGCCAACAAACAGTTGGCCGCATAGGTACCTGGCACCAAGCAATCCGAACCGTAGAGGCGGATGATGTGCTCGGGCTCGCGGCTCAGATCGGTTAGTTCTGGCACCGCAGTTTGCATGCGGTAGGCCATCTCATATTGCTGAATCTTGGTCTGAATTTCGGGATCGCCGAATTCGTTGAAATTCTTTTCGTTCAGTTCGGCGAGCTTGTCCAGCATCTTGCGGCGCTGCGGTTTTTGGCGAGCTTGTGGATGATTCAAGTATAAGACCGGGTCTTCTCCATTGCTGAATTGCACGCCCTGGTGAACGCTATCGAGAAACCCATTGGTCCAGAGTTTGGAATAGACGCCCTGCCCATTCCCCCGCCCCCGAGAGAGCAGGACACAGAAAGCCGGCAGGTTTTTGTTCTCACTTCCCAAGCCATAACTCAACCAGGCCCCCATGCTGGGTCGATTGCCTTGCTGGGCTCCGGTCTGCATGAAAGTCAGGGCTGGATCATGGTTGATGGCCTCGGTATGCATGGTATTGATGATGCACAGATCATCCGCAATACTCGCCAAATTGGGGAACAACTCGCTGATCATGGCCCCGTGTTTGCCCGCTGGATGGAAGTCAAAATGCGAGCCTACCAGGGGAAAAGACGTTTGGAAAGCCGTCATTCCGGTCAGACGCTGGTTGCCCCGGATGGATTCTGGCAAGTCCTGTCCATGCATCTTACGGAGCAGAGGCTTGTGGTCAAAGCTCTCCAACTGCGAGGGTGCGCCATTCTGAAAAAGGTAAATGACCCGCTTGGCTTTGGGCGCAAAGTGTGACAAACCTGCGGCGAGGCTGTCTCCTTCGGCTCCTTTTCCCCCCAACAAATCCGGCATCAACAAAGAACCCAAAGCCACACTCCCAACGCCCAGGCTGAGTTTGCCCAGAAAATGGCGTCGATTGACATTCAGTTTATGATCTAAGAAAGGATTGGCCATGAATCAGGTTTTGATGAGGGTTTCTTCGAGGTTGTACAAGGTATGGATGATTTGCATGAGGGCTGCCAAATCCGTTTCGGAAGCAATGCCTTCGGCTCTTGGGTACTCGCCTACGCTCAGAAAATCCGCAGCTTCGGCTTCATGTTCGGCAAAATAGGCTTGCTCTTCCTGGAGGTATTCCAGTAGGCTTTTTCGCTCTTTGCTGTCTGGTTCACGACAGAGGATGCGGCGGAAGGCCTGGTCGATTTGGGCCTCGGAAGTCAAATCAGCCTGGCTGAGTTTTTCCGCCATGACACGCGCAGCTTCCAGCACATGCGGGTCGTTCATCATGACCAATGCCTGCAAAGGGGTATTGGTATTGGGGCGGCGGACTTCGCACTGATCCCGGTTGGAGGCATCGAACATCAACATGACCGGAGGAGGCACCGTCCGCTTGATGAAGGTGTACATCCCACGGCGATAGAGATCATTGCCATGATCCTGCACGTAACGAGCCAATTCGCCCCGGCCGGAAGTAGCAGACTCCCAAATGCCATCTGGTTGATAGGTTTTTACGCTCGGTCCTCCAATTTCATCGTTCAGCAAATCGCTAGAGGCCAGCACCAAGTCCCGCACCAACTCCGCAGCGATGCGGTTACGAGGGGACCGGGCATAGTAGAGATTTTCTGGATCGCGAGCCAGTTGTCGATCTGAGACTTCCGCGGATTGGCGATAAGTGGCTGACATCACGATCTGTTTGACCATTCGCTTGATGTCCCACTCATGCTCCTGAAAATCCACCGCCAGCCAATCTAACAGATCTATATGGGTAGGCAAGTCTCCCTGCATACCAAAATCTCCCACGGTTTTGACCAAGCCTTTCCCGAACAATTCCTGCCACAAGCGATTCACATATACCCGAGCAGTCAAGGGATTGTCTTCATGTAGCACCCAATCTGCCAATCCCAAGCGATTGGAAGCAAACTGAATGGTGTCAAAAGGAAAGAGTCGGCTGGGCGTTCCGGGAGAAACCACCTTGGTAGGGGAGTCATACACCCCTCGATCCAGAATGTGGGTCGTCCGCAGGGTATCGGCATCCTCCATGACCATCACCGCTACTGGCATGGTATCCCGCAATTTGATGAACTGCATGGTCTCCGCCACTTCTTCCGGGCTGATTTCAATGCTCGGTGGATCTGCCAAGGAGGCCAAATCAATCGTTCCATATAATCCTTTCTCCGGTACCTGATTGAAAAAAGCGAAGGTTTGGAAATATTCTTCTTGGGAGATGGGGTCGTATTTGTGGTCGTGGCATTTGGCGCATTCGAAGGTCATCGCCAAAAAGGCCTTGCCAAAGGTATTGGTCCGATCAGTTACATATTCAATTCGATATTCCTCGTCGATCACCCCGCCTTCCTGGGTGATTTTGTGGTTTCGATTGAACCCCGTAGCCAGAATCATTTCCTTGTTGGCATTGGGAATCAAGTCTCCCGCCAATTGCCAGCGCACAAACTGATCGTAGGGATAGTTTTCGTTGAAGGCATGGATGACCCAATCCCGCCAGGGCCACATGGTCCGTCGCCCATCATCCTGATAGCCATGTGAGTCCGCATAGCGGGCCACGTCCAACCAATGAAGGGCCATTTTTTCCCCATAATGCTCACTTTGCAACAATTGATCGACCACTTTTTCGTAAGCATCGGGGCCATCGTCTGTCATGAATTGCTCCTGCAACTCCATAGATGGCGGCAATCCCGTCAAATCCAGAGCGACCCGCTTGAGCAGACGTGCCTTGTCTGCTTCCTCATTGGGGCTGAGGCCCCGGTCTTGCATGGCATCCAGGATGAAAAGATCAATGTCATTATTGGCCCAATCTCGTTTGCCCACTTCAGGCAAAGCAGCCTTTTCAGGCGGGAGGAAGGCCCAGTGATTCTTGTACTCGGCTCCTTGCTCAATCCATGCTTCCAGCAGTTTCACTTCTCTGGGACTGAGTTCCAGGTGAGCTTCTGGCGGGGGCATGATCACGTTGGGATCACTCGCCACGATTCGATGGTAGAGTTCCGAAGCCTGCAAGTCTCCCGGCACTACCGCGAATGCGTCGGGTTGATCGGCCAAAGCCGCAAACGCGCCTTCTTTGGTATCTAACCGCAGGTCAGCCTCCCGTTTATTCGCATCGGGACCGTGGCATTTGAAGCATTTATCTGATAGAATCGGGCGAATGTGCTGATTGAAATCTACCACCTCGGGGATTCCCTCCTGCGTAGAGGGCCGATTGGCAAGGAATACGGTCAGCAGAATGGCCGATAAGAGAAGGAGGCCTCCTATCCATAGCCAGGATGTTCGTTTGAGTAGCATAAGTGCAATTGAGTCAAGCAATCAGATTTCAAATTACAAAAAAAGCCGCAACTCATGGCTACCAGCAAACCAATGCCCAACTAATTCCGGCTGAAGCAGGACATTCTGAAGACGAAACTCCTTTCAACAAAAACTCCCGACTCAGCGAGAGACTGAATCGGGAGATGATAGGTGAGATCGGAACCTTGATAGCTAGTCCCTACTTCTTCTCATTACGCAAGTGCTGCTTCGACTTTCGCGGCAGCTTCGGCCAGGGTAATCGCTGAAACGACTTTCAGACCGGATTCGTCGATGATCTTAGCGCCCAACTCTGCGTTGGTGCCTTGCAGACGAACGATGATGGGTACGGGAATTTCGCCAATGTTTTTGTAGGCTTCTACTACTCCGTTGGCTACCCGATCACAGCGCACGATTCCCCCGAAAATGTTCACCAGAATGGCTTTCACTGCGGGATCTTTCAGGATGATGCGGAAGCCTTTTTCTACCGTGGTAGCATTTGCGCCACCGCCTACGTCGAGGAAGTTGGCAGGCTCTCCACCGGACAGTTTGATCATGTCCATGGTGGCCATCGCCAATCCGGCTCCGTTCACCATACAGCCGACGTTTCCGTCTAGCTTGATGTAGTTGAGGTGATATTCAGACGCTTCTACTTCGAGGGGATCTTCCTCAGCAGTGTCGCGCATCTCTGCGATGTCTTTGTGGCGATACATGGCGTTGGAGTCGATGCTCATTTTGCAATCCACGGCCAGCACCTTGTCATCAGAGGTCTTGAACATGGGATTGATCTCCAACATATCCGCATCTACTCCCTGATAGGCTTTGTATAGGTTGTTGATGAATTTGGTCCCGCTTTTGAAAGCTGCTCCGCTCAGGCCAAGTCCGTAAGCGATTTTCCGCAATTGGAATCCTCTCAACCCAACTGCAGGATCAATCCATTCTTTGACGATCTTTTCAGGCGTATGTTCTGCAACTTCTTCGATATTCATTCCACCCTCAGAGGAAGCAATGATGACGTCCTTTCCGGTTTCCCGGTCGAGCATCATGCTGAGGTAGTATTCGTGGCGTTCGCTCTCGCCAGGATAGTACATATCCTGAGCAATCAGAATTTTGTTGACGGTATTCCCGCCAGTAGCTTCGTTCTGAATGGTGACGAGGGTACCTCCCAGAATTTCCTTGGCTGCTTTTTCTACCCCTTCCAATCCTTTGGCGACCACTACCCCTTTGGATCCGGTTTCTTTCACGGTCCCTTTTCCGCGACCACCAGCATGAATCTGCGCTTTGACGACAAAAAACTTGCCTTCGGGGCCGTCTTCATACAAGGTGCGAGCTACTTCCAAGGCTTCTTCAACCGTTTCGGCAACTTTCCCTTCTTGAATGGGTACACCATAAGACTTGATAAGCTCTTTTGCTTGATACTCGTGCAGTTTCATTATCTTCTATTGTTGGTTGGTGAGGGGATGAAAGCCAATATTTCTCGCCTCAAAATTACCTCCTTCTTCCTACAATTCAAACCCCTTTCCCCAACCCTTTTTCAAACCTTCCCTTATGGCTAAACAAGGAAGAAGAAAACGTAATCCAGCGGTCTGGTTTGGGTGGTTGGGCCTGCTGATCGCTGTAGGATTTTTTTGGTTTCGGGCCGATCAAACCAATGAGCAGCAATTGGCCTTATTCCAACGCAGCAGTCAGCAAATTGAAAGCAGTGCGACCGCAGTCCTCGCCCAATCTCGTTTGATGAAGGAGGCACTGAGAACCCAAATGCGGGCAGACAGCTCCCAGGTTTTGCGAGTCTGGTCCGATAGCCTTGACCAGTTGGATCGCCACACCCATCAGATTCGACAGGCATTGCACCACCATCTGAACATCATGGACAGCATCGCTCAGCGATCTCCGGGCACGGATCAGTATCGGCGACCAGGCGAAGTAGGCATCAATCAAAATTATTGGCACAAGCACCAAGCAGGATTGGAAGAGGCCCTGGCCTTACACCAGAATCGGCTGGCGGAACATTTTGATGCCGTCAACACCGCTCTTCCCGCTTTCGTGTCGCAGTGGCATGACCTTCCCCTTTCCGGTCCGGTCATGGGCAACATCGCCTTGCTCCGAGGGCTGGACCTGGAGGTGCTTCAGGCAGAGCGCAGCTGCTTACAGGCTCTCAATCGGGAGTTTGGGGTCCAAGAATACCAAGCCAATACCCTGCGACCTTTTGTGGTGCCCAAAGCGCAAACCGTGATGTTGGGGCAGAGTTTTGAGGCAAGCCTTGGTCTGACCGATGTCGCTCAGGACCTACATCCTCGCTATCAGGTGCCGGGTGGGGTCGTAGAAGCAGATTCTTTATCTGGCCAAATGAACCTTCGCATTCCAGCCGAGGCACGTTTTCTCGCACCTGGACAAGATCGAGGCATTCAATTTTACACCCTGGAGGCACAGATTCCCGGCTCAGCTGGTCCCCCCATGGTGATGGAAGGCCAATTTGAGATTCGCCGCCCCTTGATTCAAATGAAGCCAAAAGACGAATGGTACTTGTATCAACACTGCGCCAACTATCTGAAAATTTCCCTTCCGGAAATGGGGCTGGAGCAAGCTCCCATCATTGAGTCTCCTCTGGCCACCGTAGAGCAAAGCGACGCAGACTTTCGGATTGTGATGGTGGAACCCTCTGGTCTAACGGTGCCGCTTCGAGTGTATCAGGCGGGGGAAGGCGAAAACGAACTCTTGCAAGTGTTCAACCTTCCGGTCCTGCCACCTCCCCTCCCCCATCTCGAATTGAAGCTCAATGGGGAACTCACGGAAGAACGAGCGGGCGTAGATGCCATCACGGAGGTCCAATTGTCTATTGAGCCGGAAGAAAATTTCAAACGAACCCATCCCACAGATGCCTTGTATGGGTACCAGGAAGTGAAATTATGGGCCTTTCTTCCCAATCAACTGCCCGAGTTACTGACGACCCAGGTCATGCTCGAAGGCGAAACTGGCCCGAACGTGATTGATATCGCGGGTCCTGCCGAGGCAGATAGCTTGGCCTCAGGCACCCTGCTTCAGCTAGAAGCCGTCGGCGTATATCGCCTCAATCATCGGGGGGAGCGGATTCCCGAAGATCGAATGCCCCTCAAAGATCGCTGGGTGGAGATCTGGTGGGTGGAGTGATCAGGGAGGGTTGAGCAGTGCTTCTACTTCGGTTTGTAATTGGGGGAGATAATCAACCAAAATAGACCAAACGATTCCGTCATCAATGCTACTATATGCATGAATCAAGCGATTCCTGAATTGGACGATTTCCTTATCATGGGAAAGGGTAATCTCGGTTTCTTGTTTTCGAAATTGATTTACAGCTTCTCCAATGATCCCTAGTTGCCGTTCAATGGCACTTTGAGTTTTTAGATCCTGAAAATAGGCTTCAGCATCTGTAATATCGGTTAAGAACTCATTGATCAACCCAATTGCATACAGAATGTCAGACAGATATTTTTTCGCTCGTCCTGTCATAGATCAGTTGTCTGGTTGACATGATTTCTTTGATCAGATAAGGATTTTTTAAGGATCTGGTAGTTAGCAAATCTACCTTTCGCCCAAATAAAACCTCTAATTCATCCCAGAGCCGAAGAAGAGCTCTTCCCTCTAATAATGGTTCTCTAGGCAGCATTTCCACCAATAGATCTACATCGCTGGACTCCGGTCGAAATGTGCCCTTCACCGTCGAACCAAATGCATATAGACGAACAACCAATAATTCTTCACACAACTCTTTCATTTGCTTTTGAAAGGGCAAGAAAAACTCTGGTAGTGGGTGTTTCAGCATATCAACGTTTTCTACAAGATACGAGATTCTTGCTAACATGATCTCCTACAACATCCCAAACACCCCTGGCAACCACAGACTCAGGGCTGGCACATAGGTCGTCAGAATCAAGGCCACCAGCATCCCGATGAAAAGCGGTAACAGCGGCCGAATTACTTTGTTGTGGTGAGCCTCGTCAATATTTCCAGATCGCAAATCCAAAAAATCCCCAATAGATCAGGTAACAAGCCATGACTGTCATTAAGACAGCCGTACTGATTGTCCAAATTTTCTGAGACAAGTTCTTGAATTTGTAGGTGATCGCTTGAACGATTCCCAGAACTGTCAAGATTGGAAACAAGATCGTGCATATCCATAATCCGACTGTCAACAACTGTAGCTCATGAATCGCGGGGATGGTCCCTGACAAGAGGTACAGCCCACAGCCACATAGAAAGATAGATGAGCCGACTGCCAAAGTAAGTTGGGGATTCCTAAGATTGCCCTGCTTCCTGACCAAATTGAATAGCTGGATGAGGAGGGAAATTTGAGTGAGGCACATCACCACCAACGAGGCTGCAAGCAGCACAGCCAACAATGCGATCAAGGCAAAAGGAACCTTTTCATACCTAAACCCAAGTGAAGTGTATAGGGTGCCCCCTGAATCATCGAATACATACTGATATTGATTCGTTTGGCCTGAAGGAGAAAAGTGATTGGCTCCGGTTTGGGTTAACTGGGATTTCCCCCCATTTATCCCTGATGAGACTGCCAGGTTTCCATTGGCGGAATGGACAGAAATCCCTGCGGTGAATAGTTCGGTAACGGGGTAGAGCAGTTGATTACGAGGGGTTGTTAGCACGTAATGCCCTGCTAATTCCGTCAGATCGCTGGTCGACGGATATGATTCCGATGAATGGGGAGCACTTTCTGGAAGTAGCTCGTGAAAGACTTGCAGTATGCCATCAACGGTTTTGGGGGCATTTGGCCCATTGCGCTCGGCGAGAAGTTGCTTGTCGAGCATGTAGTC
>JBCCCJ010000034.1:0-12066 GCA_039033615.1 Bacteroidota bacterium | reverse complement strand
GTCCGATTTTGGCCGAGACTGGGGTGGTCGAATGTCAGTAACCAAATGGGGCAGCAGGCGCTTTGCTCTCCAATAATTTGCAAAATGAAACGGCATGGCGTAATTTTTCACACATGCCACGAGCCCAAGCTTCTCCCCGTACTGCCTATCATTCCCGCGAAATTCTGGGACACATCCATGCCTATTTGGCAGCGCGTGGCTTTTTTTACACCAAACAGACCCTCGCCAATTTTTTCCTATGCCTGAAGTCCAAACCCATGCTCATGCTTGCAGGGGCTTCCGGGACAGGCAAAACTCAGTTGGTGCGTCAATTTGCGGCGGCCATAGGCGCGAAGGATCGCTGTTTTCAGATTCCCGTCCGGCCCAATTGGACCGAACCTGCGGATCTGATTGGGTATCCGACCCTGGACGGACAATTTCGCCGGGGACCGTTTCTCGAAGCCTTATGGCAAGCGCATCAAGCTCCCCACCTGCCGCATCTGGTGTTGCTCGATGAAATGAACCTGGCCCGGGTGGAGCATTATTTCTCCGACGTACTGAGCATTTGGGAGACCCGGGAGAAACAAGGTAGACGAATCACCACCGATCCGCTGATCACCAAGCAGGTGCTGGGAACTGCCATCGAGCAAGTGCCAGAACTCCTCAACCTTGACCTCCCAGACAATCTCTATTTGATCGGAACGGTGAACATCGACGAAGCGACGGTGGGATTCAGTAAAAAGGTGCTCGACCGGATGAGCGTCCTCGAAATGCAAGACATTCAACTGGATTGGCCGATGGAGAGTGAAAAGATTGAACCTTTGACGGGGGTGTTCAATGATTTTTTGAAAAGTCCCTATGTGCATTTGCAGGAGATTCCCGAAAGTCAACGCCCCAAACTACGGGAACTGATGCTCTTGCTGATGGAAATCAATGGCATCCTGCATCAAGCCGAGTTACAAGTCGGATATCGGGTTCGGGATGAAATGGCTTTTTATGTATTGAATCGCTACGAAATTCGAGAGGCCATCTCCGAAAACGAGGCCCTTGACTACCTGATCCTACAGAAAATTCTCCCTCGAATTCAAGGGGGCTCTCCTCGCATTCGTGCAGTGCTGCTAGAATTGATTCAACTGTGCGGACCAGAAGAAATTACCCTAGGCGAGGCCCCCAATTACAGGGACCTGCGCCAAAGGGTCGGAAAAATCCGTCCTACCTATGTTCGGTTTCCGCGAAGCCTCGAAAAATTATTTCTGATGTATCGACGCTGGGAAGAGGACGGTTTCGCCTCGTTCTGGTTATGAGGATCAAGCCGCCAAGGGGTAGCTGGCTGACTGCTCGTGCTGCTGCCAAAGATCGAGCAAGCGCTGTGCGGTTTGGCGGGCCATCCGACTGCGCTTCGACCAGTATTTGGTGTGGCCCATGGGCGTCCAGCCTGAATTGAAGGGGATGTCCTCCGTTACTCGCTCGGCATAGCTGGGACTGAGTGGTTTCAGCGGCCAGCCCAGGACATCATCTTTGTCATAGTAGTTGAACCAGCGAAACGCTTTGGCCATGGGTGGCACCTGAATGGGATGCACTTCTGGCAAACTAGAGACGAACAAGGGGATGTTACAGCCCCAAGTGATGAGCAATTCGAGGTTGAGTAAGCCTTCTGTTGGATTGTGGTCGGCCTTTTTGGCGGCCCACAAATACTTGCCTTGCTGGGCATCCCAAAGGTAATTGCACATGACCATGCACCCCATAGATCCTGCCAACACCACGGGAATCATCTTGCGACTGCCCGCTTTGACCTGAAGACGTTGCATCGAATCCTGGATGACCTGGTGGGTCTTGACGTAGCTATTTTTGTGAATATCCGGGTGATGCTGATAGGCGGTTGCGTCGCTGAGGTAGTGCAGACAAAAGCGACGCAATGGATTCCAACGGAGGCTGGCCGTTTTCATCCGGTGCCAAACACTCTCTTGAGCGATCTGCATATCCGTTTGATAATCAACGGACTCAAAGACGATATTGGGGGCAAGGTCAGGCGAAATCCGCTTGACTTCTTTGCGAAGTTGGGCTTCGATTTTGATGGCATCGAGCACCTTGGAATGACCGAGACCTTGAATGAGTAATACACCGATTACAGCTTCCATGACACATGGGGTTGGTGATGAAAAGAATGGAGCAAAAGGTTCCAGGCTGAAACTGGTCAACCGTGGAGAAAGCAAAGGTGAAGTGGGAAAGGGCACAACCGAGAGCGGTCGTCATACAATAGCATGACGACCGCCGTGAAGAAAGTACATGAATGGTCAAAGATTTTCTTTGATCGTGGCCGATCAATCAATCTTCCAGGTGGAATTCCCTGCCAGCAATTGGTCAAGGTCTCCGCTGCCTTTCCGCTCTATCGCAGAATCTACTTGCGCGAAGAGTTGCTCCTCATAAGTAGGGCGGGGGCTTTCGAACAATACCCCAAATGGGCGAGGGAAAAACTCTCCTGCCTCGCGACCGATGGGATCATCGAAGAAGCGGGTCAGGATTTGCGCTTTGTACAAATCGCTTTCATCATGCACCCAGAGATCCTCCTTGCTGAATTCTTCTCCGATTTTTACGACTTGTGGCTTATATCCATCCAGGCGAATGCCCCATTCCTGCTCCAGACCATACACCAGCGGCTGATCTTGTTCGAGGTAGATACTGGTAGCGCCCCGGGTCTTTTTATCAGTAAAAGAGAAGAAAGCCCCATCATTGAAGATGTTGCAGTTCTGGTAAATCTCCAGGAAAGAAGTTCCTCGGTGGCCTTGGGAACGATGCAGCATCGCCTTGAGGTGCTTGGGATCCCGATCCATGGAGCGAGCGATGAACGTGCCACTGGCCCCTATCGCAAAAGCCAGCGGATTCACCGGATAATCCAGAGAACCCAGCGGCGTAGATTTGGTCAACTTATTGACCTCCGAAGTGGGGGAATACTGCCCTTTGGTCAACCCATAGATCTGGTTGTTGAAGAGCATGACGTTCACGTCAAAATTCCGCCGCAAGAGGTGAAGCAGGTGATTGCCACCGATAGAGAGGCCATCGCCATCTCCGGTGACCATCCAAATGCTCAAATCAGGATTGGCCATGCGCAAACCCGAAACTACCGCCGGAGCCCGGCCGTGAATGGAATGCATGCCGTAGGTATCCATATAGTAGGGAAAGCGGGAAGAACAACCGATTCCCGAAATCACGGCTACCTTGTCTTTGTCAAGACCCAACTCGGCCATGACGCTCTGAACTTGCTTCAGTATCGAATAATCTCCACAACCGGGGCACCAGCGGACATCCTGGTCCGTGGCAAAGTCTTTGGCTTTCAGAGCCCCGTTGGAAGAAGTGGATATTGCCATTGGAAAAAGTGAATTTGTGAATTGGTAAACTAGGGAACTAGGTTCAGGGAACTAGGTTCAGGGAACAGGGAACAGGGATCAAGGTGCAGGGGCGGAAATTTTTTGAAAACATACTCCCAACTGCGACTCCCTCCTCCTGCTACAACATCTCCTGCACTGCTGCCAGCAATTCTGCGTGGGTAATCGGTACCCCCTGGATTTTGTTGAACTGTTCCACTTCGCGTAAATAATAGTCCCGAATCAGCCTAGACAATTGCCCATTGTTGATTTCTGGAATCAGGACCTTGTCGTAGCGGTTCAGCATCTCTCCCAAATTCCGGGGAAATGGCCGCAAGTAGCGCAGGTGCGCATGCGCGACCTCATGCCCTTCGCCCAACAATTGCTTGGTAACGGCTTTGATGACCCCAAAGGTCGAACCCCAGCCAAGAATCAGCACCTTTCCTTTGTCTGGCCCCAATTCTATTTCCTGCTCCGGGATCAACTCAGCAATCTTCTCCACCTTGGCCTCCCGGATCTTGATCATTTTTTCATGATTCGCAGGATCGTAGGAGACGTTGCCGGTGAGGTCTTCTTTTTCCAAGCCTCCGATGCGGTGTCCCAATCCCGGGGTGCCTGGCAAGGCCCAGGGACGCACCAGCCGTTCATCCCGCTGGTACGGCAAAAAAGTCTCTCCCTCGGCGGGAGTTTCCGCGAAGGATACCTCAATTTCGGGCAGATCGGCGGCTTTGGGGAAGCGCCAGGGTTCTGCACCATTGGCGATGTAGCCATCACTGAGGAACATCACGGGCACCATGTGCTGAATCGAAATGCGAGCCGCTTCGAAGGCTGCTTCGAAGGCATCGGCTGGAGAGCGGGCCGCAATCACGGGAATAGGGCTTTCTCCATTTCTGCCGTAAAAGGCCATCATCAGGTCCGCTTGCTCGGTCTTGGTCGGCAAACCGGTAGAAGGACCTCCGCGTTGGATGTTGAGAATCACCATCGGCAACTCTAGCATCAACGCCAGACCAATCGCCTCTCCTTTCAGAGCCAAGCCCGGCCCAGAGGTGCCCGTTACCGCCAGGTTGCCGCCATAGGCCGCTCCGATGGCCGCACAAACGGCTGCGATTTCATCTTCTGCCTGAAAGGTCTTTACTCCAAAATGCTTTTGCCCAGATAGCAAATGAAGAATATCGGAAGCCGGAGTGATCGGGTAAGACCCATAAAATACTGGCAATCCGCTTTTTTGACCCGCTGCAATCAACCCATACGCCAGGGCTTGATTGCCCATGATGTTCCGATAGGTGCCTTGGGTCAGGGGAGCAGGTTTGACTTCATAAGTAGTCATGAAAGTCTCGGTGGTATCTCCGTAGTGATACCCTGCCTTCAACACAGAAAGGTTGGCCTTCAAGATTTCCGGCTTCTTGGCGAATTTGTTGTTCAGGAATCGCTCCACCGAAGCCAGGTCCCGATTGTATCGCCAGAGCAGAAAGCCCAGCACAAACATGTTTTTGCAGCGATCCTTTTCCTTGATCCCCAGAGGACTTTCCTTCAGGCACTCCCGCGTCAGTTTGGTTACCGAGATTTCGAACGTCTCATATCCTTCGAGGGTGCCATCTTCCAGTGGATTGGCTCCATCAGTATAGTGAGCCAGCCGCAAATTCTTGCTGTCAAACCCGTCGGTATTGAGGATGATGGTCGCATCTTTGGGTAATAGGCCCAAATTGGCCTTCAGAGCCGCCGCATTCATGGCTACCAAAACGTCGAGCTGATCGCCAGGGGTGAAGATCTCCCGACTACCGAAGTGCAATTGAAAACCAGAAACTCCGGCGAGGGTGCCGACTGGGGCGCGAATTTCCGCAGGATAATCAGGGAAGGTAGATAAATCGCTGCCGGTCAGGGCGGTATCATTGGTGAAGAGGGTGCCGGTGAGCTGCATGCCATCTCCTGAATCTCCGGCAAATTTGATGGTTACTTCCTCTTTAACCGTTTTGGTCGTTTGTTTCAATTGACTGAGTTAAAAATTAGAATCATTCTATATAACTACTCTCGGCAAATTTAGGTAAAAGCCGGGACAAAGTCTTTTTTTTGGCTCATAGGGGCAAATGATTGTTGTCATCCTCTCGCTAAAGATGGTTGATTCCCACCGTAGCTTTGTTTTACTTAAAAGGACAAAGACTGAAATTGTTTGTATGCATTCCGAACCTTTGCTACAATTTGCACATATGCGGTCCCGGAGAGAGTTCCTGCAAAAGGGAAGTCTGGGATTAGGGGCTGCTGCTCTCGCCGGAATCTTGGGAGGAGGGCAGGCGATGGCGGCCCCAGGAAGCGGAGTAGGGGGGATTCTCCCCTCGCCCCATTTTGCCCCTAAAGCCAAGCGAGTGATTTTTCTCCATCAAAGTGGAGCCCCTTCTCAATTGGATTTGTTTGATTACAAGCCGCTGTTGAACGAGCGGCATGGCCAGCAATTGCCGGAATCTGTGCGACAAGGGCAGCGATTGACGGGCATGAGTGCCGGGCAGTCGTCTCTGCCACTGGTGGGGTCATTCTTTTCCTTTCAGCAATACGGACAGTCTGGTGCCTGGATGAGCGAGTTGATGCCGCACACCGCCAAAATTGTGGATGAACTCTGCTTTGTCCGCTCGGTGTATACAGAGGCCATCAACCATGATCCCGCCATCACCTTTATGCAGACCGGTTCCCAAATTGCCGGACGGCCTAGCATGGGGGCTTGGTTGAGTTATGGGCTGGGGACGGACAATGAAAATCTGCCCAATTTCATCGTGTTGGTTACCAAGAACAAAGGGGGCCAACCGCTGTATGCCCGACTTTGGGGCAATGCCTTTCTTCCGGCCCAGCATCAAGGGGTACAATTTCGTTCGGGCAAAGACCCGGTTTTATTCCTGAAAGATCCGCCTGGAATGGACCGATCAGATCGAGCCGCCATGCTGTCAGATTTGAAAGCCTTGCATGAAGTGGCCTACGATTCCCTTGGTGATCCCAGTTTGTTGCAGCGCATTGCTCAATATGAGATGGCTTTCCGAATGCAGACCTCGGTTCCGGAAGCCATGTCTCTGGAAGAAGAACCAGAATGGGTATTTGATTTATATGGCAAAGATGCGCGGGAGCCAGGCACCTTTGCAGCCAATTGTCTCCTGGCCCGTCGGCTGGCAGAACGAGGCGTGAAATTCATCCAATTGTATCACCAGGGCTGGGACCATCACGGTGGTTTACCCCAGGGAATGCGGACGCAATGTAGGGAAACCGATCAACCGTCTGCGGCCCTGATTCAGGATTTGAAGCAACGCGGCCTGTTGGAAGATACCCTGGTGATTTGGGGTGGGGAGTTTGGGCGAACCAATTATTCCCAGGGCAAATTGACCAAAACGACCCACGGCAGAGACCATCATCCCCGTTGTTTCACCATTTGGATGGCTGGTGGGGGCGTGAAACCTGGTCTGGTATATGGCAAAACCGATGAGTTTGGCTACAACGTGATCGAACATCCCGTTCACATCCATGATTTGCAAGCAACCTTGCTGCACCTGCTTGGGGTAGATCACGAGCGCCTGACGTTTCGACATCAAGGCCGACGGTATCGTCTCACCGATGTTCATGGAGAAGTAGTCCACGACCTCATCGGGTAGCGGCTGAGTTTCTCATAAGTTCTACAGAATGATGTACATGCGACTTTTTTTTCGACTACTTCTTACGCTTGTTTTTCAGCTTCCTTTCCTGCTCTCAGCCAAAATCCAATTGCCTGCTTTGTTTGCAGACCACATGGTTTTGCAACAGCAAGCCATGGCTCCGATCTGGGGGCGGGCCGCGGTGGGAGAATCCATCATTGTACGCACCAGTTGGGACGAACTTCAGCTGCAAACCTTCGCAGATTCCAAAGGGCGTTGGCGAGTAGATATGGCTACCCCAGCGGCTGGAGGCCCTCATTGGATCGAAATTCGGGGCGAAAATCGAATTGTGTTGAAGGACATCCTGATTGGGGAAGTCTGGTTAGCTTCTGGTCAATCCAACATGAACTGGCCCTTGAGCAGGTCAAAGGACGGCGAGGCGGACATTCAACAAGCGGATCACTCTACCTTGCGCTTCTTTCAAGTGGAGCGAGACATCTCCATCACGCCTCGGTTTGAATGCGAAGGGAGTTGGCAGGTGTGCCAGCCTGAGACTGCGGGAGGCTTCAGTGGAGTGGCTTATCATTTTGCTCGGATGCTGCAAGATTCCCTGCAAGTGCCTGTAGCCATCATCCAAAGTACCTGGGGTGGCACCCCGGCAGAAGCCTGGACCAGCCGCCGAACCTTGGAGCGCTTGCCGGATTTTGGTCCCTATTTGCAGCGATTTGACCAATCCATGCGAGAATTTCGGGAAACCGGAATGGGCAGGAATCCCGTCCATGCAAAAAGTCCGACGACCCTCTTCAACGCCATGCTGAAACCACTGGTCCCTTATGCCTTGCAGGGCGTAATTTGGTACCAAGGGGAAGCCAATGTTTCGGACCCTTACCTATATGAAAGCCTCTTCCCAGCCATGATCAAAGATTGGCGACAACAATGGGGCTACCGCTTTTCTTTTTTCTTCGCCCAACTCGCTCCTTTTAACTACGAATATCCGCATGCCGGAGCAGCGTTGCGGGACGCCCAGCGAAAAAGCCTGAATACCGTCAATACCGGGATGGTGGTAACCCTCGATGTGGGGAATCCTGACAACATTCACCCTACGGACAAAACAACGGTCGGCCAACGCTTTGCGAGATTGGCGCTACAGAAGAATTACGGCAGAAAAAACCTGATTGCTTCCGGGCCTTCGTACAAGGGGAAGCAAACTGCTGGTCAGGAATTGATCCTGAGTTTTCAACAGGTCGGTGGAGGATTGATGGCAAGGGACAGCTTGTTTGGCTTCGAAATTGCCGGAGGCAATGGCCAATTCAAGCCTGCTCGCGCCCGCCTGGAAGGAAATCAGGTCGTCCTCACGAACTCCGACATCGCTCAGCCCTTGCACGCTCGCTATGCGTTTGCCAATGGGGCCGACGCCAGTTTGTTCAATTCGGAGGGCTTGCCCGCTACTAGTTTCCGGACCGATCAGTTGCCGCTTTTTTGCACCCAACCCCTCATGAAGATCAAATATGCGCGAAGTCGGGGGTTTTACGAAACAAATATCGCCTACCATCAGGCCTTTCCTTCAGTCATTCGATATTCCCTGGATGGTTCGGAAGTAGATGCCGCTTCCCCCATCTATCAAAGGATGTTTCGAACTCCTGCCCCCGTCACCATCAAAGCCCGCGCCTATTTGGGAGAGTGGGCCTCCCCCTTTCAAAGCGAAATGCAATTGGTGCAGCACTTGGGTATCCAAAGTGAGATAATCCAAGCGACTCCTGCTGCTTCTGCCTATGTGGGAGATTGGCGAGACGGGATCATGGGGAGCGACAATTACCTGGATGGCTATTGGGCTGCCTGGAAGGGCAAAGACGTAGAATTGACGATTGACCTAGGGAGTAAAACCGCCCTCAATCGCTTGGCTTTGAATCTCTTGTGCGATCACCGCCGGAGAATCTATCTGCCAAAGGAAGTACGGATCGAGGGCTCCAACAACGGCCGCAAGTTTCACCCGTTGTTCGAAAAGACCTACGGAGAACTGACGACTGGAGGCCGTTTCATCTGGAATGTGGACGAAGATTTGTCAGGAACCAAAACCAGATACCTCCGACTGAAGTTATCATACCCAGGCGAGGTACCTATGGAAAGCCCTGGTGCCGGAGAATCTTCCTGGATATTTTTGGATGAATGGATCGTTGAATGAAAGCTTTTGCCCACCTGATCACCCGACTTGACCAAACCAATAAGACCAACGATAAGGTCGCGGCCCTGGTGGAATATTTGGCCGTGGCAGAAGAAGCAGACAAGCTGTGGGCCATTGCCTTATTCAGTGGACGGCGACCCCGGCGGGCCATCAAAAGTACCCTCTTGCGAGAATGGGTAGCTGGCTTATCGGGAATTCCACTTTGGTTGGTAGAAGAAACCTATCACATTGTGGGGGATCTGGCCGAGACCCTGGCCAAATTGCTGCCCCCGGCCAAAGAAGCAGCCTCGGACCGGACCCTGGCCGATTGGATGAGCTATTTGCAGCACCTTTCGAAGCTAGACGATGAAGGCAAGCAAGCCCGCATCCAGCAAGCCTGGGCCGAATTGTCTGCTCAAGAACGATTCGTCTTCAACAAATTGATCACCGGCGGATTTCGCCTGGGGGTCTCCCAAAAACTGTTGATCCGCGCCTTGGCCAAGCACACCGAGATGGAAGCCAATGCCCTGGCCCATCGCCTCATGGGCAATTGGACGCCAGACAGCACGACCTATCAGGATCTGCTCTTCAGCACCGACATCAAAGACGATCTGTCCAAGCCGTATCCGTTCTACCTGGCCTATCCCCTGGAGGGAGAACCGGGAGAATTGGGGGAGGTAGGAGCATGGCAGGCAGAATGGAAATGGGATGGCATCCGCTCCCAATTCATCAAGCGAGACGGAGAATGGTTCTTGTGGAGTCGGGGGGAAGAGTTGATCTCTCAACGCTTTCCAGAATTGGCGGAATTGGCCGAGCACCTGCCGGATGGTACGGTCTTGGATGGGGAATTGCTGCCTTTCAAGGAGGGGGAACCTCTCCCGTTTCAGTTGTTACAAACGCGAATCAGTCGCAAAAACGTTAGCAAAAAGCAACTAAAAGAAGCCCCTGCGCTCATCATGGCCTACGACTTGATGGAATGGGAAGGCCGAGACATTCGGGAAGAACCCCTGGCGAAGCGCAGAGCTTGGTTGGAAGCACTGGTGAAAGAGGCGAATGTGCCGGATCGGCTGCGAATTTCGAGCATTGTGGAGGCTCAGGATTGGTCGGAATTGGCAGAGGCGCGGGAAACAGCCCGGAGCATGAAAAGCGAGGGCTTGATGCTCAAACGCAAGGATTCTGCCTATCAGGTAGGCCGCAAGCGCGGGGATTGGTGGAAGTGGAAAGTCGATCCCCTGACCATTGATGCGGTGATGATTTACGCCCAAAGAGGACATGGTCGCCGCGCCAATTTGTACTCGGATTATACCTTTGCGGTCTGGGAAGGAGAAAACTTGGTCCCCATTGCGAAAGCCTATTCCGGCCTCACTGATGCAGAAATGCGTAAAGTCGATGCCTGGATCAAGCGCAACACCAAGGAGCGGTTCGGTCCGGTGAGCAGCGTGGTCCCAGAGTTGGTGTTCGAGATTGGCTTCGAGGGCATCAACCTTTCTCGTCGCCACAAATCCGGGGTGGCCTTGCGCTTTCCTCGGATGTTGCGCTGGCGGCAGGACAAACCAGCCGCAGAGGCCGATACCCTAGACAATTTGAAAATCTATCTGGAACTCTAAGACCAAAAAGCCCCCTCCGCGATACGGACGGGGCGAGTAATTTCGGTTGATTCGTGGATTAGCGAATGCTCAATTGACCTCGGGACTTTGGCGCGCCAATTTTCAGGCTTTGGGCAATTTCTTGTCCCCATGCGGCCCATTGGTCGTCACTTTGGGCGAGATCCGTTCCACTGATGACCCAGAAAGTGCTGCCATCTGGCAAGACTACCCCGGTGAGGTAGCCTTCGATCGGTTGCCAGCCCATTTGCCCGCGTACGGGCATGTTCCGCAGCCCATCTTTTTCAAGCTCCTCAGGAATCGGCGTCAATTCAATGCCGAGTTCTGGGAAAGAAATGCCAGAGACATATTGAATCTCCATTTCTGCCAGGGAGATTCCCTCCACTGGTAGCACTGCGAGATATCCTTCATGGAGGTTGGATTGCATGAGATATCCGCCTTCGAACAATTGCGCTTGCCAATCTGCCGGCACTTCAAACTGAACGTTGTTTGTCGGATCGTAGGCCACCTGTACCAAATCCTGAGCGGAAAGCGGCAGATTAATTCCAAGTAAGAGGAAAAAGAGAAGGGCCGGAGAGAACAAAGAATTTGAGGAAAACATAGGGTTGTTGGTGTTTGCTTTTGTGAGAAAAATCATCGGTCAGTAGGGATCGGTTAGACAAATCGTATGAACAAATATAACCATACGATCATTATTTATTAATAGTTTCTTAACATTGGAGAAATTTTTACTTCACCCTCTTGCCTTTCCTTCATGTGGAAAGGGTGCTTGATTTGTCTTAATAGATTGGTTTTTAGGATCTTAAGCGAGGGTGGCGTAAGTCGGTCCGCAGATGTGGCTTTTTTCCCGTTTTCCCGAACTTACTCACTTAAACAGCACCATCTCCACTCCACTCCAGTCCTCGGGCGTGCCTTCTAGGAGATAATGAAGGGCTTTTTCTTTGTAGCGAAGGGCTACGGGATCTTCGGGATAGGCCTCCAGGGCGTCTGCAAAGCTGTGGCGAAAATTTTCCAGGGTGTTGACTTGGGCTTGCTTGAGGAGGGGATTGTCCTCCAACATTTCGGCTTCCATCTGGTCGAAGTAGAGCTGATCGGCTTCGGTGAAGTCGGCGCCTAGCCGTTCGTTGACGACTTCGATGATGCGGGAAAGACGTTCGGTTTCTTCTTTCTGGTTGTGCTTGATATCAGCTTCGGTATTGCCGCTGACATCGTACTCTCCCCTAGCTTCGAGTGCGATGTCTATTTCCTGGATTTTTTTCAGGCGATAGTACTCCAAGGCGACCTCATCCTTGGCCAACAGAAAATCAGGAGGGATTCAAGAAATGTCCAGTGGTATGGGGGGGAGGCGTAATCCG
>JBCCCJ010000033.1:0-12091 GCA_039033615.1 Bacteroidota bacterium | reverse complement strand
TGCGAAATCCCGCTTGCGGGACAGGCGACACTGTGCTTGGTCAACAATCACCCAAAGCTGATTGGAAAAATGATCAGGATTTATCCTAAGTTTCACTAAAAGGGTAGAAGAACCAGAAAAGGAAATGTCGTTTACGCTGTATTTGGCCACAAGTCCCTTAATGGTGAATTGACGACTTGCCCTAAGCGATAACCGAAGAGACGACGAATCTGGCATAAAAAAGGGGAATCCGCGAGGAAAGAAGGTTCCCGCTACAACTGTCGCACGTCAAAAAAAGCGGTATCTCCACTCACTCCGGTGAAAATTCCCAACCCCCCTTCGATGTTGGAGGGAGGCGTTACCAGCGAAAGAGAGGTATTGCTCGAACTTTGATACAGCGCTGCATACGCTGGATTGACATGGTACACGATCACCCGGTAGGTGCCATATTGCTGAATGGAGCGGCGGGTGTCGATGGTGTACAAATCGGTGATTTCGGGTTCGCTGAGCGCTCGAAAGCTGGTCAGGTCGATCCCCTCCGCCGCCAAGCGATCTGCGAGAAGCAAATTGATGTAGTCCGGTTCGGATTCTTGGTTTTCTACCAGGACGAAAAAATATTCTCCTCCTTCATTCTCCCAACTGACTTCGATGGGATCAGGAATCGTTCCTCCCAATCCCCCACCAAAGCCGCCAGTAATTTGCTCCATGAAGATTTCGTCCACTGACACCTCAATGGATTTCGAAACAGGCACAAAGGTGCTGGCCGTGATGCGTTCGCCTTGGTGGGTGAAAGACAATTGGTAGGTTTTGCCTTCTTCCACGATGCCTTCGATTTGACGGTAGTAGCCTGCTCCGAAGGGTTCCAATACCCAACTTTCTCCCTCCGTTGCCAACTCCACGACCAATTCATTCAGGGTTTGGAGACTATCGGTATTGCCAGAATAGGAATTGGCGACGGTGATGCGCAAAGAATCTAGCGGTAGCCCGGCGTACAAATAGCCAGAAACAATCACCGTATCGGTCAACAATTCCCGGTCTTCAACATTGCAAGCGGGCATCAACAGTAAGGAAAGGAGCAGACTCCCTATGAGTGGTAAGACTTTCATATCAATTCAGCGTTACTTACTTCAAACTCCAGGTGAAAAATAGGCTCGGGGTAAAATTGAGGAGGGAAATGTCGGTCTCGATCAGTTGACTTTCGATCACCTCATATTCCTTGTACCAAAGGTTGGCGCGGTTGTACACATTGAAGATGGAAAGGCCCAGAGAGGCTGGTGTAAAGCCCAGTTGGAAATGATAGGTTGCGGCGAGATCTGCCCGATGATAATCCGGGAGACGGAGGGCATTTTTCTCACTTACTTCGAAAAAGGAGGTCGTATTCCCATCTAATAAATCCAATTCATAGAAACCTGTTGGCGCGGTGTAGGGCCGACCCGTGGCGTACACAAAGGTGGCAGAGAAGTCCCATTTCTTCCATTTGTAATTGGCCACCAATTTGAGCTCGTGGGTCTGATCCTGATTCGCTGGGAAAGGGTCGTCCCCAAAGACTTCAAAGTCATACAGCACCTCCTGTAAAGTATACCCCAACCAACCTGTCAGCGCCCCCGCTTTCTTCTGAGCAAGGAATTCTACCCCCCGAGCAACCCCGGTTCCCTGGAAAAAAAACTCCTCATAATTCAACTGCTGATTCGGACCAAAGCCACTCCCTGAAAAACGAGTGGTGTACTCAGAGAGCCCGGTCATGGGTTTGTAATAGCCTTCCACATCGAAGAGATACTCTGGTGTCTCATAGCTGAAGCCCGCGATGAAATGTTCCGCAAAACTGATGGGCAGATTGTCTCCATTCGCCAGCACCCAGAAATCCCGGCTGCCTTGCTGAATGTCTTCTCGCACGATGCGGGTAGCGAATTGATAATAATGGCCCCAAGCACCTTTCAGCTTCAGCCGATCCAGGAGCTGAAAACTCAGCGAGGCCCTGGGTTCGTAGTAGATTTCGTCCGTCACGCTATAGTGAGTGGCCCGAAGCCCCGCCTGTAGCCGCAAGCGGTCAAACAGCAGTTGTTCATCCTGCACGTACAAGGTGGTTGCCAAGCCTGTATCGTCCCGGTTCAGAATGTTGATGGTGTCGTTTTGAAGGTAGTCGTATTGGATGTCGAAAAAGGTCGATTGAAGCCCAAATTCCAGTTGGTTGTTGGGGGTCAACTTCCATTCATTGTCGAACTTGAGCGAAACGTCCTTGAGGTCGTTGAATTCGTAGCTGCCACTGCTGCGGGAAATGGTGGTGTCTCCCCGGTCGATGGTCACGGCATCTCTCCGATCTCGTTCGCTATAGTAATTGGAGTAGGACAAATGGGCCTTGGTGTACAAACGGTCGTTCCAGGGACGGGACCATTTTAGGCTGCTGCCCCAATTCCCCCATTTGGTCAGGTCAGTATTGTTGCGCTCAAAGGTGACATCCGAGTCTCCCCCACCAAATCTCCCGGCAAAGGCGTTTTGGTCAAAATTCCGCGAATTGTCCAAATCGTCTTCTCCATTGAAGAAACTCAAAGAGAATTGGTCCTTGTCATTGGGGCGATAGGTTACCTTGGCGTTGAGGTCATAGAAGTAGGAGTTGGGCTCGACTTGCTGGGCAAAGCGTCCGCCAAAGCCGCCTCCAGGAAGGTTCTCATTGTTGTTGTTGGGCGCATTTTGGGTAAAGGATTCGAAGAGATTGTTGTAAAAACTGCTTTGGAAGGATCGTCGCCCCGCCACCAGGAAGGTCCCTTTTCCATTAGCAAAGGGGCTTTCGACAAAGCCATTCACACTCAGCAGACTCAAGCCTCCGCCAATGTTGAATTCCTTGGCGTTGCCTTCTTTGCCTGTCAACTCTACTACGCTGGAAATTCGCCCCCCAAAGCGAGCATCGAAGCCGCCTTTATACAATTGGACGTCCTTGATCGCATTGGCATTGAAGGCACTAAAAAACCCAAACAGGTGGTCCACATGATAGACCGTGAAGCCGTCGAACTGAATCAAATTCTGATCGGGGGTGCCACCTCGCACATACAAACCGGAAGAACTCTCGTTGCTCCCACTGATGCCCGGCAGCAGTTGCAGGGAACGGAAAATGTCTTTTTCGCCAAAACTCGGCAGAGTCGCCAATTGAGCCGGAGAAACCCGAATCTGGCTGATGCCGGAGGTCGCTTGCAACAACTGTTCTTCCCGATCTGCGACCAATTCTACCGCGTCCAATAAGGTGGAACGGTCGGCCATCTGGACCTCCAATCGGTCGAAATTCGCTTGCGGGGTGAGGCGGAGGTAGGTCGTTTGATAGCCCAAGTAGCGAATCTCCAACACCGAGGTGTCGGTGGGAACATCAAACAGGGTGAACCAGCCGTCCACGTTGGCGGTGGTGCCCAACTGCGTTCCTTTGACCAAAATATTGGCGTAGGGGAGGGATTCTCCTGTGGATTTGCTGCTGATCTTTCCGGCAATGGTCAGGTTAAAAGCTGTTGCCTCGCCCTCGTATTCCGGGATGACTTCTTCCGGTTCTTCTGCCGCTGGGAAGATCGAAATCTTCCGACCGGATTCAATCGAAAATCCAAGGCCTGTCCCTTGAAGCAACAACTTCATGGCCTCGGGAAAGGGTTTTCGGGGATAATTTTGGGTGATTCGGACGTTGGCAATCACTTCCTTCTCATAGGAAAAATCTAGGCGGTGATTGATTTCCAGATCGAGGAAAATCAGGTCCAAAGGGCGATCCTGATAATTGATCCGAATCTTGAGGTCCTCCAGGGATTGAGAACTCAGGGGGAGGCAAAGGAGCAGGAGAAATCCGATACTCAGGAGCCTTAACAGCCAGTGCAGGTTCATAAAATGAGGTCAGGTCTGAATTGATCAACAAGGAATGCTGAAACGCGTAGGGAGAGAGCTGACTTGGTGGTGCGTCAAAAGTGGGGGAGGGGAGGAGGTTTATCAAAAGCGATCAACGAACGCACCAAAAAAATCAATCAATGGAAAAGCAAAGGCTGCGAGCCCGATGACTTCGCCCCCCTCGCCGCGCCAGATTGAGGGGGGCGGTTTTCGAAGAAAACGGGGGAAGTCCCCCTGCAGTTGATAACTGCTGCCCCCCTTAGGCAAGGGCACAAGCCAGCGCAAGGGGGGCGCGATCCTGGTGGCTGTGCCATCAAAGCTACCAATCTTCGATTTCGTTCAGCAAGTCGCGGACTCCATGACTTCGCCCCCCTCGCCCAGCTTGCCGCGCCAGATCGAGGGGGGCGGTTTTCGAAGAAAACGGGGGGAAGTCCCCCTCATGAAAACACCTGCTGTAGCACCTTGGCCTTGTAATTGGCACCAATCGGTAGCCGCTCTTCTCCGACCAGGAGGTGATTGTTTTCCAGGGTGTGCACGTGCCTGATGCCCACGATGTAGGATTTGTGAATGCGCAGGAACTGATCCGGTGGGAGTTGGGTTTCCAGGGATTTGAGTGAACGCAGGGACATGATTTTTTGTTCTCCTACAAAGAAGGCCACGTATTCCCGCATGCCTTTGATGAAGCGAATCTCCGGTAGGCGAAGGCGATGAATCCGATGCTCTGCTTTGACCAGCAGAATGTCTGATTCGTTCTCGGAAAAACGGGAAGGCAGGCCAAGTTTTCTGGCCTTTTCAATCGCGGCAACAAATCGCTGGAAGCTGAACGGTTTGAGCAAATAGTCCACCACATTCAATTCATAGCCCTGCAAAGCAAAATTGGCATAAGCCGTGGTGAAAATGACCAGCGGAGGCTCCGTAAGAATGTTGAGAAACTCAATCCCCGTCAATTGAGGCATCTGAATGTCCAGCAGCAGCAGGTCGATCTGCTCCTGTTCGAGGATGGCCATGGCTTCCACAGGATCTTTGGCTTCCCCCACCAATTCCAGATGGGGCAGTTGCTGGACATAATTGACCAACAGCGCCCGGGCGAGGGATTCATCTTCTATGATCAGGCAGCGCATTTTTTTCATGAGACCACAATCTGTACCGTTGCATGAAACTCCTTTTCCTGAGGATTCACTTCCATTAGATGCTTTTCAGAGTAAATCAATTCCAATTGCCGCCGAATATTTTGCAAACCGATGCCTCCCTGTCGATCCTTGGTGAAAGAATTGGGAGGGACGCTGTTGGAAACGGTCAGGCTCACCCAATCTGGCCCGGTTTTGAGCTCAATGCGAATCCAGCCCGTTTCCAGGTTCTCGATATGGCTGTGTTTGAAGGCGTTTTCGATCAAGGGCAGGAACAACAAAGGCGCGACGCGAAGGTGGGGCCGACTTTCGTCCAAGGAAGTCGTTACATTCAATTTCCCTTGCTCTTTCAACTGGGCCAACTCAATGAAGACGGTGAGGTAGTCAATCTCTTGCGCCAGGCTGACAGTGGGGGCATTGGCCTCATAGAGCATGTATCGCAGCAAGTGAGAAAGCTTCAGTAGATGGTCTGGCGCCTGGGTGGGTTTCAGCACCGATAGCGCGTAAATGTTGTTGAGCGCATTGAACAAAAAGTGAGGATTCACCTGGGATTTGAGGAATTTTAGCTCCGCTTCCAGTTTTTCATTTAACAGTTGTACCCGAGCCTTTGCTTGCTTCTGCGCGTATCGACTGACTTCATATAAAGAATTGCCCGCGATGGTGAGCAAGAGGGGCGTCATTTTGATCCCCATTCTTCCCCATGACTGAAAGGGATGAAAATTCCGGGGACGAGCGGGAGGCATCCCTTCGCGAATGGGGCGAAAGGGCGGACCGTTTAAGAGGGAATCCTGGACCCATACCATCAGGCAAATCGTCACCGCTGCGAACAGGAAATAGGCCCCAAATTTTTTCGGAAAGAACCACCGAGGCAGCAGGATAGTGGTGTTGAGTAAGACCAGGATGGCAGCAGAGCTAAAGAGAGCCATGCTCCGGACCACGGGAAAGGTGATTTCCATGCCTTCAGGTCGGAAGGCATGAGGAATGATCGCCCAGATCCCTCCCCAAATCAAAGCTTGTAGCCAGGTGCTGCTTTTGTTCCATTCGTCCATCAACCGAAAAGTTCTCCAATTCTTTGCACAATTCCGCCAAGCTTTCACAAACTAGTCGAAGGTCTCAACCAAAGGGTTGGTTTTCTCAACCTATCTCCTGACCTGGGTGTATCCCAACATGTGGCAAGCCCCAGATGAAGCAAAGGTTTTTTGCCACGGACCTGTGCTGAGCGGAGCCGAAGTATGCACGAATGTTTCCTTCCAATTCCTTCCTTCGTTGAAATTCGCTGGGTAATTAGAGATTATACGGATTTTTTACTTGGTGAAAATTTGATACTGATTATCAGCAAGTTAAGCTCATCTAAAAACTTTTCCGCATAAACTCTATTAGATCCGATGCTCTTGAGGGCGAATAGCTCAAATTCGAACCCTCTACTCACACCACTGGACAGACAAAACTCCAAATTATGACGAATAGCGCAAGCTCTCACCACAACGGCGGGTTGGCCGCGAAGTCCGAGTTTGGGGAGGAAAAGAGAGTTGGGCTGGGACTTCGACGCTTCTTTGCTTCCTTTCTTGGCGCCAAGAAAGGAAGGCCCGCGGCAGGCGACACAAAATTTGGTCAAGGAATAATCACCACTTTCGTACCTTTCCCCACCAACTGATACAATTCCGTAATGTCTCCACTCGTTAGGGAAACACAACCCAAGGTCCAGGTCTGACGATAGCGAATGGCGGAATCATAGCCCTCGGGCACCCCGTGGATGCCGATCTCTCCCCCGACCCTGGCGTCGGGGGGGATTTCCCCGGCGGCTTTGGCGGCGCGATGCTTCTCCCAGGAGGCTTCGGTGGGATAATCTATCCACAAAAAGTATTGCCATTTGGCATGGGGATAGGCATCCCGGATGGAAAAGGTCCCCTCCGGGGTGCGTTGATCCCCTTCCATGCGCTTGTCAGCTACGGGATCGCCTCCGAAGACCACCGAATAGCGTTTCAAGGCGGAATCCTGGTACCAGACTTCTAACCAATAGTCAGATTTGTCCACCAGCAACCAAAGCGAATCAAGCGGGATTCCCTGCTGGGCCAATTGCTCAGGAAATGAAAGCTCGGGTTCTGCTGAAGCAGATTGGGTGGGAGCAGCCTGACAAGTCAGCAGCAAACTTGTGCCCAAGAGGAAGTACCAATGCATGGAGACTTTCTTACTCAGAGAAGGAAATCCTCCTGATTCCACAAATATGCCCCCCTCGTATTTCAGGAAAATAAGTTCGAAAGGGGGAGCTAGGGATACATACTTGGTTTTCAATCAAATCCGAGCCCAAGCTACGAGTCAAAACCACGCCACTGGACAAAAGTTCAAATAATAGCTTCAAAGCGAAGCTATCACTACCCATGCGGGTGGGCCATTCCGATTTCTTCGGAATAAACTGCGTCCAGCCTGTCCCGAGAATCGGGAAGTTAGGGGAGGAAAAGCGAGTTGGGCTGGGACTTCGGCGGTTTCTTGCCTACTTCTTTGCCGCCAAAGAAGTAGGTCCCGCTGAAGGCGACGCTAGGCTTGGACAACCACAACCAACCTAGTATTCCAGAAAAGTCTAGCCGTATGATCCGAGTCAATCACTCAACTTACTCCAACATCTCTTTGGAGAAATTGTAGCCGTGAAGCAGGCTGTCCTGGCGATCATCTTGCAGCAATTTGGAAAGTAGGCGATCTGTTTCTTCGACCCTGGCTCTTGCCGCGTCAAAGGGAAGTTGCTGCTCGGTATTCCAAATCCGCTCCACAAAGTAGGGCAAACGCTGACGAAGGCTGGGCAATTCCACTTCCGCAGGCTGCTCCCAGGAACACATTTGCGCGCCCACTACCAGGGGATTCTTTTCCACCTGAATCGGAATGATGGAGGGCGCCTGATCAAACCAATTTTCCCAGCGCCACAGGTTCCAACCGTAGATGGTCTCGGGGGCCCATTTCTTTTGGTTGACCACATACAGCGGCTTCCAGGAAGTGTTGACGACGGTATAGCCATCCTCCAGCAATTGGCCGGGCAGGTAGCGATTGGTTTCGAATTCGAAGACGAGGATGTCCTTCGGAATGGCGACCTTCCCCTCCGGCGTAAAGCCCTCCCAAACGCACATTTGCTTGCCGTGGCGCTTCACGATCTCATTCATGCGCACCAAAAAGTGCCGATACAATTCGTGCACATCCGGCTCCAGGCCTTTCGCCGCCATATAGGCTTGCACTTCTGCATCGTCCATGACCGAAGCAAAATAGGCTTCGTCCCCTCCGATGTGAAAGTAGGGCGTGGCTTGAAATACCTCCACCATTTCTCCGATGAGGGCATCCAAGGCTTCATACACCTCCTCCCGTCCCATGTGGATGATCCAGGGATTATTCGCCGTATCCTCGATCGCAAAAATCTCCGGATAGGCACGTACAAACTGCTCCGAGTGCCCAGGCACTTCCAATTCCGGCACGATGGTCACGCCCCGGAGCTGCGAATAGGCTTCCAATTCCTTCAACTCTTCGACGGAATAATGCCGGCCGGGAGTTCGCAAATTGGGGAACGCCTCGGAGGGCAGGGTATAGGATTGATGATCCGTAAAGTGGAGCTGGAGGTAATTGATTTTGTAGAAAGAGGCCAGATCAATCAGCGGCTTAATCTCCTCAACGGTATGCCATTTCCGAGCGAGATCCACCAACAAACCACGGTAAGCCACGTCTGGCTGGTCTTCCAAGTGGAGTTGGGGGAAAGCAAGATGGCCTCCTGTATGCTTCATGGCCAGTTGTAGCAAGGTTCCCTTGGCGGAAACCAAGGCCCCATAGCTCCCTCCCCAGACCTCCACGGTTTGAGCAATGTCAATCACAAATGCTTCCTCGGCCAGAGAAGGATCAAGATCAAATTTGATATCTGCTGCGCTGCTATTGGCAGGGGAAATATCAACGAACACTCCCGTGATAGCAGCTAATTCACTCGCGAACAATTGCAATAAGGGCTGCACAGATTCTTCGGGGCTATAAAGTCGACTCTCCTTTGTGAGCCAGAGATCTCCAGAAGTCCCCTCCATTATGTTTGGTTCTGGGAATACGGTTGATATAGGCCCATCTTCGCTTTGATGAAGCTCTGTGGTCGTATCGCAAGCCGCAAGCGAAAAAACAAGCAGCCATACGGTCCAAATGTTGAGGAGAAATTTCATTGTAGTCAGCAAGTTAGTGGGTACTCCCACCCAAAGTAGGAGTTGAAACTGATTTGGTCAAATGCGGCTATTGGTTCCTCCCCTCATGAAGAGGCGGTTCTCATCTTTCCTTTTTGACTGAAAACCTAGTGGTCTGTCAAACCTAATTTTTCGGGTTGACGTCGTGTCTTTCGCTCTCTTACCCAAACTGTTAAACTTGACAGACCACTAGCGGTACCTTTAGATAAAAAGTTGGTTTCCCGCTACCAGAACCCAAAGCATTGAATTTGAATGATGAGAGGAGACAAAAAAAACCTCGCAGGTTCTGAAAACCAGCGAGGTTTGGCATAAGCCAAAGTAATCCCTTAGGCGTGAGCGCCTACTCGCTCGGAGAGCTCAGATTTGCGGATTCTCGCACCGGTGTGCTTGTCCACTACTTCCCCGTCTTTGAAGATCAGCAGGGTAGGAATGCTCATGATTCCGTACTTGATGGAAATTTGCTGGTTGACATCTACGTCCACCTTGCCGATGACGGCTTCTCCATCCATGTCATTGGCCAACTCCTCGATCATGGGAGCGATGACCTTACAAGGACCACACCAGGTCGCCCAAAAATCTATGAGGACTGGTTTATCAGACTTCAGAACCACTTCCTCGAAGTTGGCATCTGTGATTTCGATTGGTTTAGACATGTTGCAATGATTAAAGTAGTCTCGCAAAGGTAGGAGATTTCCTACGATTTGCCAATGACGTAAAGCTAGCCTAGCTTGCATTCCCTTGCTATCGGCCAGACGACAAACCGTGAGTCATGGATTCTGCTTCTCCTCCCTTTTCCCGAGACGAATTATTGGACCTGATGCATCAGGAGGCGCTTCCATTCGCAGAGCGGGAAGCCTTGCTTTGGCAGTACCAAAACGCGCACAATCCAGTCCTGCGCGCCTATTGCGATGCCTTGGGAACCACTGAGCCTATCAGTTTGCCCATTGCTTTCTTCAAGCAGTATCCCCTCCAAACCAAGACCTGGGAGCCCGAACATCGCTTTGCCAGCAGTGGAACCACGGGGCAGCAGCCTTCCCAGCACTTGGTGCGCTCGCTGGCCGATTATGGAGCCAATACCCTCCAGGGGTTCCACCGCTTTTTCCCGGAGCAGCGGTACGTAATCCTTGGACTTTTGCCTTCTTATTTGGAGCGAGGCAATTCTTCGCTGGTGTATATGGTGCAGCATTGGATCCAAACCTTTGGCTTACCGGGTAGTGGCTTTTTTCTGGATGATTTTGAAGCCTTGCGCAAAGCAGTCCGTACAGCCGAAGCCAACGGACAACCAATCTTATTGATCGGCGTGGCTTTCGCCTTGCTGGATCTGGCCGAGGACGCTGCCTTGCCTTTGCCACCCAATACCATCGTCCTGGAAACCGGAGGTATGAAAGGTCGGCGCAAAGAATTGGTGCGCGAAGCCCTCCATCGTCGGCTGAAGGCCAGCTTTGGCCTGCCCACCATCTACTCCGAGTACGGCATGACCGAACTCTTGAGTCAGGCCTACTCCGATGAGCGAGGCCGCTTTCGCCCCTCCCCTACCCTGCGGGCCTGGGTGAGCGACGTACATCTGGATCGTCTGGTGCAACCGCCGGGCATCGTGGGCCGCCTTCATTTGGTGGACCTCGCCAATCTGGACAGTTGCGGGTTCATCGCGACTGACGACCTGGGCCGGATGCATCCGGATGGAACCTTCGAAGTGCTGGGCAGGCTGGATACCGCAGAAATGCGTGGTTGTAGCTTGATGTATGAGGGCTGAATCAGGCTCTTTCAGTCATTCATGCCGCGATCTACCGCGCCCCAACTGCCGCCATTGTACACTTCAAAGCCTTGGCTTTGGAGCATGCGGGTAGTAGAACCACTGCGGTTGCCGGAAGCACAGCAGGCCACAATGGGGCGATCCTTCGGAAGTTTGTTCAGTTGATTGCCTAAGAGATTCAGGGGAATATTCACAGAATCAGCTACGTGACCGCCCCGGAATTCTCCAGGTGTACGCACATCGAGGATGAATACGTTTCGCTGTTTGAGGTCAACGTAATCTAAAGAAGGTCCACCGCTAAACAAAGATTTCAATTGAGAAAACATATCAGAACTGAATTAGGTACATTTGAATAGAAACCTGGGTGATTTCATGCTCTCAAAGGTAGCGCGCCATTGCCTGGGAAACTGTGATCTGTGTCACCTAGCCATTCCGTATGCCATTTCCTGCTTTTCCTAGCCTTTGCCCTACCTGCCAGCACTGCAAATCCATCCGCAACAAGCGCGGAAGTGTATTTCTGCTCTGCCAGTGGTCGAAAGAGGATGCGCGATTTACTAAGTATCCGCCTCAGCCTGTGATTCGATGCGCCGCCTACCAGGAAATGGAACCTCCCAATTGATTTCGTCTCTTCTTCAGGCATTTTCTCTCCCCAATGCCTTCCACTCTCCCTACCAATCGCCTAGAAACCTGATCCATCCCTCCCCTGCGGAATCTTCGACCGGGGCGTTTTTCCAACCCTGAACCCTATCTTTCCCCCACCATTTCCCTAATTCCCAAGCCCCCATTCTCTCCTTAACCAGTCAACTTCTTCACCAATTCATCAGCCAACCAATCCCCTATGTCTGCCTACCAACTCAGTTCTCCCCCTCGCTACCAGAGTTTGTGGTCCCGCTTGGTCCTCCTCAATTCTGGTGGATTCGTCGTTTTTGGCTGGCTTATTTTTGGATTTGGGATGATTTTCTTTTGGGTATTTTTCATGCAATCAGAGATCATTTTCTGGGGAGAAAGTCATGAGTGGGAGCAAACTACCGGAACCGTCACCAACGTCATATCGACCAATGCCACCGAAGACGGAACCCTGATTTTCCAGATTCTATTTGAGTACGAAGTGGCAGGTACTTCCTACTTTTCCGATGGATATAGCAGTGGATCTAATCTAGCGGCAGGCGAAACCATCCCTGTTGAAT
>JBCCCJ010000032.1:0-12293 GCA_039033615.1 Bacteroidota bacterium | reverse complement strand
CTCCTACCTTTTCAGAAGATTTTCCGATTGGGGAATGGGTCTACAGTTCTGCCTTTGTCAACTTCAGTGAATCTGGAGAAAAGTCCATTATGATTCGGGGATTCAATGGCTCCAACCTCGCTCCGCTTTCGTTTTACATGGATAATTTGACCGTAGCAGAAGTCGAACTTCGCCCTTGATCTCTTTCTATTCACAAGTATCTTGATGGGCCGTTGCGGAGCAAATGATGCGTCTTCCGCAGCGGCCTTCTTCATAATTCCTTATGCTCATGAACCGATTTGCTGTCCGCTTTTGGCTAGGTATCTGCTGTTTGAACCTCGTTTTGCTCAGTTGTCAGGAAACAGAACCGCCTGCCGAACCCATCTCTCCCTTTCCCTGGAATCTTCCCCAGGAGAAGCCGGACCGTCCGATGAGCAAAGCCATGGAGCGACTCTATGACGAATACCGGGTCCCCCAACCAGAGGAAAATGAATTGTACAGCAATTTTGCCTACACCAAGCTATCGGGTTTCGACTACAACGGGGGAGATGGGACCATTTCCCGGCGCGACCCTTCCAAGGTTCTTTTTGAAAATGGGAAGTATTATGTCTGGTACACCAAGCGGGAGAGCACCATTCCTCCCCAGGGACCGGAGAAATGCAATGACACCATCCCTTCGTCCGATTGGGATTTGGCGGACCTCTGGTACGCCACCAGTGTGGATGGATTTCATTGGGAAGAGGAGGGAATAGCTGTGGCGCGGCCGGCTCCACCCGCCCCTGGCTGGCGGGCGGTGACGACCCCCGATGTGCTCAAATTTAAAGGGAAATTTTACCTCTATTTTCAGAGCTTCTTGGAGGCCAGCGGTAAAAAAGGAGATCACTGCCCGGTATCGGTGGCTTATGCCGATGCTCCCGATGGACCTTGGACCCTGACCCATGAAATCGTGATTCCCAATGGCCCTCCAGGCTCCTGGGACCAGTATGCGATCCATGATCCCTACCCCTTGGTGTACAACGGCAAGATTTATCTCTATTACAAATCCGTCTTTGGAGAACGGCCTGACTTCATGCTGGCCCAAGGCTTGGCGATTGCCGATGATCCGCTGGGTCCATTTGAAAAGCATCCCCTCAATCCGGTCCTCAACTCTGGCCACGAAACCGCTTTGTTTCCTTTTGAAGAAGGCATTGCCGCGCTTGTCATCCGAAACGGGCATGAAAGCAATACCATCCAGTACTCACCTGATGGCGTTCATTTTTCCATCGCTTCTGTATCTACTTTGTTGCCCATCGCGGCAGGGCCATTTGTCCCTGATGCCTTCACCAGCAATGGAAATGGTCGTGGCATCACCTGGGGCCTTTCCCATTTCTTCAATGCCGCCGGAACCTGGAAGAAGAACCACAGCCAAATGGCCCGTTTCGATTGTGAGTTGAGCCTGGATGTAGATGATCCATTCTTCAAATCCACGCAGCTTATCCTCCCTCCAGATGTGTACTACACCAAAGGCATGAGCCCTGCCCTTCGGGAAAAGCGGGCGGGTGTGCCGGAGTAGGGTCGAAGTACCCCCACAACCTTCGATTGTTGCTCCTTTGTGCCCTCGCCGAGCCTGTCGCACCGGAACGCGGAGGGCAGTTTTCTAAGAAATCGAGGGAACTTCTCTCCCTTCCTCAAGTCAATAAATCGTGAACCACTTCCCCATGCACATCGGTCAGGCGAAACCGCCGCCCTTGATGCTTGAAGGTGAGACGTTCGTGGTCTACGCCCATCAGGTGAAGCAGCGTGGCGTGGAAATCGTGGACATGGACGGGATTCTCCAGGATGTTGTAGCTGAAGTCGTCGGTCTTGCCGTACACCAGACCTGGTTTGACACCTGCGCCAGCCATCCACATGCTGAAACAGCGGGGGTGATGATCCCGACCATAATCCGTGGCGGTCAACTTACCTTGGGAATAGACCGTTCGCCCAAATTCGCCGCCCCAAATCACAAGGGTATCCTCCAGCATGCCCCGCTGTTTGAGGTCCATGACCAAGGCAGCAGAGGCCTGATCGGTCATGCGGCACTGCCGTTGGATGGCGCCCGGTAAGCCGATGTGCTGGTCCCAGCCTCGTTGGTACAATTGTACGAATTTCACCCCTTTCTCCAAGAGCCGCCGAGCCAGCAGACAATTGGCAGAAAAAGTACCTGGGTTCCGACTGTCTTCCCCATACAGATCAAAAATGTATTCGGGTTCATCCGAAAGGTCGGTGACCTCTGGGACGGAAGTCTGCATCCGGTAGGCCATTTCATATTGAGCGATGCGAGCGGTAATCTCAGGATCGCCATAGGTATCGAACTGGATTTCGTTGAGTTGCCTCAGACGAGCCAGCATCCGGGCGCGATCTGCTCCATCGTAGTGCTCAGGATTGTTGAGAAACAAGACCGGGTCTTTGCCCGAACGAAATTGAACGCCCTGATGCTCGGTTGGCAAAAAACCGTTTCCCCAGAGGCGGGAATAGAGGGGCTGTCCACCGCCTTGTTTGGAAACCAAGGTGATGAAGGTCGGCAGATTGTCGTTGCCTGAGCCCAGCCCATAGCTCACCCACGCCCCGATCGAGGGGCGTCCCGGCAATTGATGGCCGGTTTGAAAAAAAGTGATGGCAGGATCGTGATTGATTTGCTCGGTGTACATGGACCGAACGATGCAGATCTCATCAACTACCTTGGCGGTGTAGGGGAGGAGTTCGCTCACCCAGGTCTGGTTGTTTCCATGCTGAGCAAAAGAAAAGCGGGCGGGGGCAATCGGCAAGGAAGATTGCGAAGCACTCATGCTGGTGAGGCGCTGACCTTGCCGAATGGAAGGCGGGAGGTCTTCTCCAAAATATTGCTGGAGCTTGGGTTTATAATCAAAGGTCTCCAACTGGGAAGGCCCCCCACTTTGGAACAAATAGACCACCCGTTTGGCTTTGGGGGCAAAATGAGGCAAATCGGGCAACCCTCGACCAGAAGGAGCGGGACTGGCCATCAGTTTGCCGCCGTTGAGCAGAGAACCAAGGGCCAAACTTCCCAATCCCAGGCTGGTTTTGGTGAGGAAATTTCGACGATCCATGGCCTGCTTGAGCGAATGAATCTGGGGATCGGTAGAAAAGGAATGCATGGGGTTATCGTTTGGTGATGGCGGCGTCAGAATTCAACATGACACTGGCCACAACTGCACAAGAAGCGACCATGGCTGGGTCTATGCCCGAGGGGATTTCTTGCTCTCCGGTCGTTAACCAACCTTCGGTTTTTTGTGGATCGGCGATGAAAACTGCATACTCTTGGGCTTGCAGTTCTTGGAGCAGGGCGAGTTCTTGATCGTTGGGTGGAATGCCAGTAAGGGCTTGATAGGTGGTTTGGATGGCCCTGCCCACGTCGGGCGCTTGGGCGATGCGTGCCCCCAGCACTTTGGCGGTTTCCACGTAGGTGGGATCATTCAGCAGCACCAGGGCCTGCAAAGGGGTATTGGTTTGTTGGCGCTTGACCGTGCAGACACTGCGGTCGGGTTGATCGAAGGTTGCCAAGGTCGGATTGGGGACGCTGCGTTTCCAGATGGTGTAAAAACTTCTTCGGTACAGCGCTTCGCCGTGATCTGGTACATACTTGCCTCCGTTCATCAACCAAAGTCCATCCGGCTGATAGGGGCGCACGCTCTCACCGCCCACTTGGGCATTCAGGAGTCCGCTGGCCGCCAAGGCATTGTCTCGCATCATCTCGCTGCTGAGGCGACCACTCGGTCCCCGCGTCAGCCAAATGTTGTCTGGATCTCGTTCCCGGAGTTCGGGCGAAACGAAAGACTGTTGGCGATACGCCTGAGACATGACCATCACCTTTTGCAAGGCTTTGACGTCCCAGCCCGATTCCCGGAACTCCACCGCCAGCCAATCCAATAAAGCTGGATGGGAGGGCAAAGCCCCCTGATTCCCAAAATCCTGAGGAGTGGCGACCAAACCTCGTCCAAAATACTGCTGCCAATACCGATTGACAGCTACCCGGGCGGTCAGGGGATGATCCGGCAGAAACAACCATTGAGCCAAGCCCAGGCGATTCTTTGGCAGAGAATCCGGAAAGGCCAATAAACTTTTCGGAGTGTTGGGAAACACCCTTTTACCATACTCATCATACACCCCTCGATTCAATACAAAAGAGTGGCGGGCGGTATCCATCTCGTCCATTACCATGATTTCCTGAACCTTCTCCATGCTATCCACCAAAGCCGCGCGAGTCTGGGAAAGGCGGACCAACCCAGCTTGATAGGGCTCAGAACGGTGCTTCACATACCATTCTGTGGCTTCCGCTTCCGAAGGTTGGGCAGAAGGCATGCCCGCCCATGCTTGGATTTCCAGCTCCGTCAGCGCCCGCTCATAGACTTCGATTTCATCTACTTTGGCCCCAGTGATCCCGCGACCCCGCCAGCGAGCCCCAATTTGTAGATTCGGTTCGATCGGACCTACATAAATAACGTCGCGCAGGTTGTGAAAAATGATGTCCTTGGTCAGCTGATCCTTTTCTATTCGGGTGGGAAGTTCCTTGCCGTTGAGGTATAATTGGGTGCCTGCCGCAGTGCTCGAACCATCGTAGCGTACTGCGAGATGAATCCATTCATTTTTTGGCACATCTTCCAGGCTATGCTTGATGATTGCATTTTCGGGCCAGGTGTGCGCCATGACCCATTCCAATTTTGTGAAATTCTTGAGATAGAGGTGGTAGCCCCGATAGCTGTGGAGGCGAGTGCCTTTATTTTTGTGGAAAATGACGCCTTCTCCCAATGAATCCGGCAAATTCACCCAGAGCCCAATGGTGAAGGCCTGATTTCGTTTGAATACGCCCATCTCCGGTAGGTCCAGCCATGCATCCCCGTCCAGGAGGAGGCCTTTTCCGCTTTTTCCTGCTGCAAAGCTGGGGACTTCTCTTGGCGAAAATTCCCGATCCATCTTTCCGGTTTGGTATGGGGGGAGGGCATTTCGGATGGGACTGCTTTCCAGCCGATAATGCCCAACTTTCCCGCTAGGTAGGCTGCGAGAGGCAAAAGACTGACCACTTTGGCTGGCTACCCACGTCTGAATGTTGGCCTTCTCGCTCTGGGAAACGCTATCAAGGAATGCGAGTTGGGTTCTTTCTACTTGTTGCAGGCGGTTGATGATTCGCTCCTGCCGGGAAGTTGGCAAAGCCATCGCTGGTACTGGCACGCCTTTGTCCCAAGAAATTTGCCCGGTTTCGTTCTGGTTGTTGAAATAACTGAACAACTCATAGTATTCCCGTTGGGAAATGGGGTCGTATTTGTGATCGTGGCAGCGAGCACAAGACAAGGTCATGCCCATCAAACCATCTCCGAGGACGGCCACCCGATCGGAGACATATTCTACTCGAAATTCTTCATCCACAATTCCCCCTTCCATATTTTGCGGATGGAGGCGGTTGAAGCCCGTCGCCAAGCGCTGTTCTCGACTGGGATTGGGCATCAGATCTCCCGCCAATTGCCAAGAGACAAACTGATCGTAGGGCATGTTTTGGTTGAAAGCCGAAATCACCCAATCTCGCCAGGGACTCATGTCTCGGTAGCGGTCCACCTGATAGCCGTAGGTGTCGGCATATCGGGCGAGGTCCATCCAGTCAGTGGCCATTTTTTCTCCGTAATGAACCGAGGCCAGCAGACGGTCAACTTGCTGTTCATAGGCATTGGGACTGGAATCCGATACAAAGGTGCGTGTTTCTGCCAGGCTAGGGGGCAATCCGGTCAGATCCAGACTCAACCGCCGCAGCAGAATGGCCCGATCCGCTTCTGGGGAAGGGGAGAGGCCCTGGGAATCGAGGGCTTTTAGGATGAATGCATCAATTGGTGACTCGCTTTGGGAACGCGTAGCCCCCGTAGCGGTTGGCGGAAGGAATGCCCAATGGGGTTGATAGGTTGCCCCTGCTTCGACCCAACGAATGAGGGTGGCTTTTTCCTGCGGACTGAGAAATACCTTGAATGCTGGTGGAGGCATGGTGAGGTCTGCTTCTTCCGTCAGAATCCGATGAAACAATTCCGAATGCTTCAGACTCCCCGGCGAAATGGCCTGCTTGCCGGGACTTTCTGGCAACTCTCCATAAGCTGCTTCTGCGAGATCGAGGCGAAGACCGGCTTCTCGTTTCGCGGCATCGGGACCATGACAAGCGAAGCATTTGTCGGATAAAATGGGCTTGACGTGTTGATTGAAATGGAGGGTGGCAGGCAGCGCATCATATGCTTGTTGTACTTCCTCTGGTAAGGAAGGCCCACAACTCAAGAGGCAGACAACTGCTAGGAGATAGCCACCGAAAAGAACCGGATACAAGTGTTTCATAAAAAGCGGGAGAAATGGCCCGAACGAGAAGAGAGATTTCAAGATAATCGACCTTGGATATTTCTGTTGCTCTCCCTGCTAGACAAAAAATAGACGTAAGAAATCACTCCAGAACCAAGCCTGCCTGGACCGAAAATCAGGGAAAATATTCACGATGAGAGAAAAAGGCAGGAAGAGGAATTCAGAAATGGTAGCTGGGATAGTCAAATAGGGAAATATATATATGTTTGCTCTCTGGCGGGACTGTTTTTGTCCAATTTGCCTAAACAATAACTAGACAAAGAAAGAAATCGCTTGATAATCGGATGGACAATCGCTAGGTTGATATAACGATTTCGGTCTGTAAGGGCCGCGTTTGCTCACTTCTACTACTAACTCATGCGATTTTTGACTAGACAAACCGTTTTGTTGCTGGCAGGCTGTCTATTCCTCGCCACGTCTGGTTTCGGCTTCCCCGTCTTAGAAAACCAGACTCAAACAGAAGGAGAACGATTGTATAATCAGGGCGTCTCCCTGCGATTCACCTTCCCGGATAGCGCGATCAAGTTGATGGCGGAAAGCACAGACTGGTTTTTGTCGCACGGCGATACCTTACACGGAGTAGAGGCGATCCTGATTGATGCCAACATCAAAGGGAATCTCGCCAATTATAAGGAGGCGTATGACAAATTGTGGCAGGCCTTGATCCTGACTGATGAAGCGAATCTGCGGGCCAAGCAAGCCCAGATTTACATCGAGATTGGGCGTCATTACAGTTTTTACAAACGCCGCGACAAGGCCCTGGAATATTTCGCCATTTCTCGAAAGATTAACCAGCAGTTGCTCGAAGCGGGCACGGTAAATCAAGCCCAATTGGTGAACGACTTTTATGCCTTCTGCTCTACCTACCGGGAGTTGGATGAATTTGAACTTGCCCGCAAATACCTAGATAGCTGTTTTCAATTTTTTCAACCCGTACATAGCCCGATTCATGGGACCTACCTGCAATTTGAATTGGCGTGTATTCAGACGGCGGAAGGCTCTTATGCCGAAGCTCTGGAAACCTTCCAGTCGGTTCAAGCCTGGTTTGAGGCAGAGGATCCTTCTTATTTGGTGTTGTTTTACACCTATCTGGCAGATGCCTACCGCGGCCTCGATCAATACGAGGAGACCGAAACCTATTATGAAAAGGCCCTGACCATCTCGGATGAATATCACATGCACATTGACTTCACGCCTATCATTCATGGGAAATTGGCCAGTTTGTATCAAGCAAGAGGAGACTATCAAGGTGCGTATCAGCAATTGGAAACCGTCAAAGCCTTAGATGCTCGTTTCTTTGACAGTCGAAGCGACAAGAACCAATCGCTGTTGGAAATTCAGGACGCCTTTCGGGAAGAGCAGCGGATGCAGCAGGAATTGATGCAACAGCAAAAATTGGAAAGCCTGGAGCGGGAAGAAGACGTCTGGTTTTTGCAGCGGGTGATTCTGATCGGTTCCTTCGTCTTTTTGGCCATCCTCGGCTACCTGTATTTCAGCTATCTCCGGGCGAGACATCGGGCAGAGAAACAAGTCATTCGCAAGGAAAAAGAACTAGAGCTCAAGAAAACGCAGGAGGTCCTGGAAATCAAAAACAAAGAACTGGTGGCTTCTGCCTTGAAATTGGTAGAAAAGGAAGAAGATCTGGCCTTGCTCAAAAGCAAAATCAAAGAAGCCAACGGAAACCTGGATGTCAACGAACTGAAGAAGGTAGTCCGGTCCATCTCGGTGAGCAACCATCGCAACTGGGAAGAATTCGAGGCTCGCTTTGTCGCGGTGAACCAGGATTTCTACGCCCGGCTTCAGAAGCGCTTTCCCAAACTGACGCAACGGGATTTGAAATTATGCGCCTTGGTAAAGCTGAATTTCTCCAGCAAAGAGATGGCCAAATTGCTAGGAATCTCCGTCGAAAGCGCCCACACTTCTCGCTACCGACTGCGGAAAAAGCTCCACCTCACCAGGGAGGTGAACTTGACAGAATTCATCGCAAATCTATGAATCAGGGGGCTTGGCCCCCTTTTTTGGTGGAATGTATGGGGGAAAAGGAGTGCGCACAACCAGGTGTTCAGGAAATGTCTAGTGTGGGAATGACCATCTCATCGGGCCAATGACAATATTTGTTTCAGCCCACGAAATCGGACATACCTCTCGCGGGTCCAATCTTTTGAACGAATGAATTCCAAACACCTCACTGCCTTCCAGTATGCTTTCATTGTGTCGCTGGGTGGATTTATTTTTGGACTGGATGCAGCGATCATTTCGGGAACTGTCCGATTCATCACCACGGAATTTCACCTATCCGATCTGCGGGTAGGAGCCGTGGTCAGTGCGCCTGGCTTTGGGGTATTATTTGCCCTCTTGGGGGCTGGCTACCTCAGTGATACCTACGGAAGAAAACGCACCCTGCAATTGATCGCGGGCTTGTATTTGGTCTCGGCGGTGCTATCGGCTTTGGCGCCCAGTTTTTTGGCTTTGGTAGGGGCTCGATTCATTGGTGGATTGGCGTTCACCTCTCTGTCATTGGCGTCCATGTACATCGGAGAAATTGCCCCCTCGGACATGCGCGGCAAATTGGTCTCCATGAACCAGATCAACATTGTCATCGGCCTTTCCGCCGCCTACTTCATCAACTACCTGATTTTGCAGGCTTCTGGCTCTGGCGCAGAATGGGTCAGCACCCTTGGCATCGACCAGCACACCTGGCGCTGGATGCTCGGAACCGAGATCATCCCTGCGGCTGTCTGGCTGGGTTTGCTGTTCACCATTCCCGAGAGTCCGCGCTGGTTGGTGTTTCGCGGAAGGCAAGAAGAGGCCATGGTCACGCTTCAGAAAATTCAACCCGAGGCAGATCTTGAGGTCCTGATCGAAGAAATTGAGGACAGCGCCCAGGGCAGCGAAAGCACTGATTCTACCTTCGAACAAGTCAAGCGATTGTTTTCCCCGAATATGCGTACCGCCTTCATCATTGGCTTGGTGGTCGCCCTGGTTCAACCCATCACCGGAATCAATGCCATCATGTTTTATGCCCCCACGGTATTCGAACAAGTGGGGATCGGGACGGATGCGGCTTTCATGCAAGCGGTATATGTGGGGCTTACCAGCATGGTTTTTACCGTTTTGGCCTTGCTGCTGATCGACAAAATTGGCCGGAGACCCCTCACCCTTTGGGGGCTGGTCTGGGCCGTTGGAAGCCTTGCGATCTGCTCGATCGGGTTTGGCATGGCGGAATATCGACTCACGCCAGAGGCCATGAGTGGATTGGAGGAGGTGTTGGACATTTCCCGGCTGGAATCCATCACGGGGGTCACCTTTGAGAATGATGTCGCCTTCAAAGATGGCCTGAAAATGGCCCTCGGAGAAGCGGACGCCAAGGCCCACGAAAGCGCCTTGATCCAGGCAGGAGGTCACCTCAATTCTACCTTGATTTTGCTGGGGATCCTGAGCTTCATCTGTGCGTTTCACTTTTCCATTGGCCCCATCATGTGGGTCTTATTTTCGGAGATCTTTCCCATCAAAGTGCGGGGAGTAGCCATTCCCTTCTTTGCGTTGATCACCAGCTTCATCAGTTATCTGGTCCAACAATTCTTCCCCTGGCAGCTCTCGGTCATGGGAGCCAGCGAAATCTTTTTGTTCTACGCAACGCTGACAGCCCTGGGACTCATCGTCCTGTTCAAGTATTTGCCCGAGACCAAAAATAAGAGCATCGAAGAAATCGAAATGGCATTGGGAGATGCACCAGCCCCGGTTTTGAAGGCTGACTAGACATGAACTCAACACGCTTCAGGAGCCATAGAAAGTCGAGGTATTTCTCCCCTTCAACGCATTACTTTGAGGAAAGCCTTTCTTCAGGCGATCGCACGTTCACCTTCTCACTTCCACTGAACTCATCCTCTACTGCTTATGAATTCTCACTTCTTACGTCTATGTTTTCTTTTTGCCATCCATGCCTTGCTGGGGTCCGCAGTATTCGGGCAAGTCGCAATCAAGGGGATGGTAAAGAATGCCGAAGATGGCACTGCCTTGACCGGAGCCCGAGTCATCGTCTTGGGGCAAAACATTGGGGTATTTGCCGATGACAATGGTGCCTTCAGCTTGACGGTGCCTTCAGTAAATGCGAAACTAGAAGTATCCTACTTTGGATTTGCTTCTCAATCAATTTCCTTGGACGGGCAGACAGACCTCACCATTGAGCTGAAGCCAGATTTTAGCTCCTTGGATGAAGTCGTAGTCGTCGGATATGGAACAAAGAAAAAGGTGGACATCACTGGTTCCATTTCTCCCATCACCTCGGATGACTTTGAGGCTCAGCCCTTGACCAGGGTGTCCGACGCCTTGCAAGGTCGTGCCGCAGGGGTACAGGTCAACAGCACCGATGGTTCCCCCGGCAACAATGCTCGGATTCGAATTCGAGGCACCAACTCCATCACTGGTCCTGGTGGCCCATTGGTCGTCGTGGACGGGGTCATTTGGGATGTGGGAGCAAACTTGGGCTCCATCAACCCCTCAGATATTCAGGCCATTCAAGTCTTGAAAGATGCTTCTTCTACGGCTTTGTATGGTTCCCGAGGGGCAAATGGAGTCATTCTGGTAACTACCAAAAGTGGCAAGCGAGGCAAACCTCAGGTGAATTTTGATGCGTTTTGGGGCTTGCAGTCCTTGCCTCGAAAAATAGATGTCGTCAACGGAGGAGAATACGCTCGCCTCATCAACGAACAGTTGGCAGTAGGGGGAGGAGCACCTGCCTTTGACGAAACTGCCCTGGCGGCCCTTGATTCTTCTGGGGGAACGGATTGGCAGGACGAAATCTATCGCCGTGGTACCGATGCCCTGCAACAAAATTATGCCCTTTCTATCTCTGGAAAAAAAGACGGCCTTTCCTACTTCATTTCTGGAAACCGGGTGAGTCACGAAGGGATTTTGATCAATAACAACTACGAACGCCTCGGTCTGCGGAGTAACCTCAATTTGGAGATCAGCCCCAAGTTCAGCATCGGCTTGAACGTAAGCCTCAGTCGGGAGAAAGCCTTGAACGGCTTCATCAGTAATTTGCTATTTGCTCCCAACGCTTCGGCCTTGGTGTTTGATCCGACCTCTCCGGTCTATGACGGTGATAGCATTCCGGTTCGATTTTCTCGCTATGGTTCCATTGGCGTGTCTCCGGTAGCGGCGGCGCTTGGCCGTCAGGATGATCGGAATACCTTCACCCAGATGGGAACCTTCTTCCTGAACTATGAATTGGTCCAGGGATTGACTTATTCCTTGACCGCTGGCCTGAGAAGTCAGAACTATACCGGAACCAATTACGTGGCAGTCTATGCGACCAATCAAAACAGCGATGTCGCCAACGTATTCAACAACGACCGCCTCCAACTCCAGCACACCCACATGCTGCAGTATCAAAATACCTTCGCGGATCTCCATGATCTGACGGTGAAAGGGGTGTTTGAAGAGCAGACGGTACAAAACTTCGGTTCTTCTTCCAATGGAACGGCTTTGCTGATCCCCGGTGTCGAGGTCAACAATCTGGCCTTTGCCAATACACAGTTGATTTCTTCCTATCAAAACGCGGAAGCCATCCGATCGTATGTCGGGCGAGTAGAATATGGATATGCCAACAAATACTTGCTGACCGGTACCGTGCGGGTGGATGGGTCTTCTAAGTTTGCGCCAAAAAATCGCTACGGGGTCTTTCCTTCGGTAGCTGCTGCTTGGCGGATCTCCAACGAATCCTTCATGGATGGTTTGCCTGCCTTGAGCAACCTGAAATTGCGCGCCAGTTATGGGCAAATCGGGAATCAGGCAATTGCACCGTATTCGACCTTTGGTTTATTGTCTTCTGGCCTGCAGTTCAATGCAGTGCTAGACAATGCCGCAGCGATCATTGGCATCGCGCCAGGTCGATTCCCCAACCCCGACCTTCGTTGGGAAACAACCACCCAACTGGATGTAGGGCT
>JBCCCJ010000031.1:0-12329 GCA_039033615.1 Bacteroidota bacterium | reverse complement strand
TTTCTCATCTATGAAATATCTTTTTCCTTCTGAGCGAATCCTGATCCCGTAGACCTCATGCAAGGTTTGGAGGGTAACAGTCAAATCTTTGATGGGAACCCCGCCGGAAATTCGCTCTTCTTTGAGCTCGCCAGACTCCAACACAAACTGGATTCCGTAGATGTCTTCAATTTTGTATAAGGCCTTTTCCAAGGGCGTATCGTTGAAAATTAAGGTTCCTTCTTTCCAGGAAGCGTTTTCCAATACAGAGGCGTTCTTCTGATTCTCGTTGAGTTGCTTTCGTTTCTTGGAATAGGCAATCAGATCACCAGGAACCATTTCAATGACCTCTGATTCAGCATGATACACGTTCAGTTTTACCTTTCCTTCTTCCAGGAATACTTTGGTTTGGTCATTTCTGGAATTGACATTGAACGAAGTGCCCAGGACTGTCACCGTCAGGTCTTCGGTCAATACCAGGAAATTGGCTTGGGTTTCCGGCATTTTCTTGACTTCAAAAAATGCTTCTCCCTCCAACCAGACTTTTCGGGGATGTTGAGAATGGTATCTCAGGCTGGAATTGGCATTCAGGGTGACCTTGGAACCATCTGGCAATTCGGTTTCCAATTGTTGACCATAGGTAGTGGTCAAAACAACTTCTGTGTTGTGGAAAAACTGGAAATAGGCAAATCCTGACACAAACAACAACAGAGAAATGGAGGCGGCGATCATCCAGCTTGTCCGGAGGCGGTAGTTGCTAGCGATAGGAGCAGGAGATTCAAGATGTGGGGAACGGGTTTCCAAGCGTCCCATCAAGCGGGTCAAGGCTTCCTGCCCCTCTTCGGGATCTATCGGAATCTCTTGAAAAGGAATCCCCCGCAACAACACCCTGCCTTCTTTCGCCAACTCCCAATGATCTGGATGGTCGTTGAAATAGTGTTCCCACTTGGAAGTGTCTTTTTCATCCTTCTGCAAAGCCCAATTGATGAAGCTTTGGTCTTCAAACCATTGTTCTAACAGTGCTTTTTGTTCTTCAGTTATGTTCATCTGGATAAATACTGCCAATAGTCATTTCTACCGCGCTAAACAAACGGCTTACTTTGTAAGAAGGGGAGTCCTTCGTTTTATACTATTGTTGTGTGAAAAAAAATGAAAAAGGCTCATTTAGTAGCAAAACAAGCGAATTGGTACGCTTGCTGTGTCTTCCAATTGACAAAGTCCTAATGCAACCCCATCATCAATAAGAAAGAGGAGGTGATCCCAAACAGCCGTTTCAGTTGTTTGTTCTTTCGAATTTTTTTCAAGGCTTGGTGAAGGGTATTCAGGATGGTCTGATTGGCTACTCCCATGATTTCGGCAATCTCTTTGGTACGAAGCCCATTGAAATAGCGGAGGTAGATGGCTTCTCGCTGACGCCAGGGCAACTCATTCAATGCCTGAGTCAGGGCCTGTTGGATATCTTGTTGGGCTTCTTCCTGAATGTGCAGATCTTCTCCGGAAAACTGAATGTCTGTATGAATGGGAAGCTCCCGCATGGCTTCTCGTTGTCTTCTTTCCCGCGTCAATTTTTCAATCACCCGCCTTCTGAGAGAACGAAATAAATAGGCTTTTACCTGCTTGACGTCCCCCAGGCGACCATAGGCTTCAAACAGATAGATGAACATCTCTTGAATGCATTCTTCCACGAGTTCAGGAATCGGAGCAATCCGCAATCCATAGTGTTTGAGGTACTCATAATGCCGTAGAAAAAGCACCGATAATGCCTTTTTGTCGCCATCTCTGATTGCTGCAAACAACGCTACGTCATTCCATTCCTCCATGTACCCAAAAGTATTGGATGTGGAAGGTAATTCCTAATTGGCCAATTCGTGAGACTTGAAGAACAACGGGTGCGCGGCACATATCCCAACTCCATTGGTGAGGTTGGGATAGGTGGCGACTGCTACCAAATTTCCTGCCTTCGATTTCCTGCCAAGGTTGACAAGTAGGGCAAAAGCATGTCCTGGACCCTCCCCAAAAAACGAAGCGCAGAGCGATTCGCAGCTTGGTAGAAACCGCATGCCTACAGAAAGCAGGCGCATCACGACTGCCACCCATTGGAGTATTCTTTTTGTGGGGACATGTGGCGTACCCCCAAGATCCCTTCCCTTTAGGGGCAACGTTCAGCTTCTCAAAGCCAAGGATTTTCAAGAAAGTGATCGCTCTGAGCATGGGATACGGTTCGCTGACGATGACAAACGATCACTTTTTCACCAGCCGAAGGACGGTCTTGCGATGCTGTTCATCGAATACTTCCAGCAGATAGACACCACTGCTTCCCTGAATAGACATGTCTGCCTGATGGCTGTCGCTCACGGTAGTGGATAAGAGGGATTGGCCCAAGAGATTTCGGAGGACCAACTGGATTTCGCTTTGGGTTTGATCAAATTCGACCCTCAGCTTTCCTGCGGTAGGATTGGGATATACTTTCACCTGCTCCCTCTTAGGTTGTTCATCCACTCCAACGGTTTCAGGAGACGTCAACTTGAGGACAAACACATCGTAATGCGATGCCTGAAGATCGAAGGTTGAGGGCCCCAGATCAAAATCGGTGGCATCCCAAAAATAGCCTGTGGCGTACACGTTGTCCGCTTGATCGCTGGTCAAGGCATGGACTTGAGAATTCTCCAACAAACCCGCCGATCCGAAATTCCCCAGGGAATCATAGCGACTGATGAACGTGCCACTGCCGGTGAGCGAATACACTGACGGTCCTGGGTCCAGATCAACGGTGATGGTGTCGATGCAACAACTGCCGGACACATAAAGCTGTCTGCGATGGTCCGTGCTCATGGCAAATAAGCCAAAGGTTCCCTCCAAGGGATGGGACCAGACGAGATTCCCTGGTCCGTCAAACTTGGCGATGGCATTTGCCCCACCCGAATGGGCGTTGCCGCAATAGGCATTCCCCTGCTCATCCACCGCGAGCGCATAGCCGATGCCGGGTCCCAGGGCTTTTGCCCACACAAAATTCCCCGAAGCGTCCAGTTTGCTGAGATAAGCTTCTCCTGCGAAGGGATCAGACGGGGTAAGGAAAAATGTCCCAGGTCCGGGATCAAAGTCAACCGTTCCCCCGACGGTGCCGGTGGTGTACACCTGCTGGTCTCCATCTACCGCGATGGCGTAGCCCACCGCACCTACCCCAAATCCCCCTTCGAATTCTTTGGCCCAAACGAAACCACCGTTTGCATCCAACTTGCAGACGAAGCCATTGGTCATAGGAGCTTCCATCTCAAAGCTAGTGCTGGAATCTGGATCAAAATCTACTGTCCCATCGAAATAGCCCGTCAGATAGAGATTGCTATTATCATCTACTGCGATGGCATTGCTGTGAACCGGAGCCGGCCTCCAGGACGGTTGAGCACTGATTTGCTTCGCCCAGAGAAAGTTGCCGTCTTTGTCTAGTTTTTGAATGAAAATATCCCGGTCCCAACCTTGAGAAGTCAACACAAAACTATCCGGTCCCGGGTTCATATCAACTTTGCCCACAAAAGAATTGGTGGTGTATAGGTTGCCCAAGGAATCAATGGCGAGGGCGCCTTTTTCATCAATGGCGGCACTGTCTCCATACTGTTTGGCCCAGACGAAATCACCATCTGCATCTAGTTTGCAAATGAAGGCATCCTTTTCTCCCACCGAAGTGAGAGCGAAAATCCCCGGTCCCGGATCCATATCTACCGTGCCTTGAAACAACCCGAGGACATAAATCTGATGGTCTTGATCGGTGACAATGGAAGTGCCTTCATCCCAGCCCGTACTTCCCATTTGCTTGGCCCATTGGAAGATTTGGGCGAAGCAGGATGTCCCGAGGAAGATCCCCAAGCAGGTTCCGAAGAGAAAACTAAGAATGGGGCTCATTTGTCAAATATGATGTGTCCGCAGAGCAGGGAATCAATCTGTGGTGGCATGTGATAAAAAAGATCTTGCCCACTTACCATAAATTCTGCGCGGTTACCGCCTCTTGCCTGCCATTCACCAGCCTCGGTCTGATAAAAGATCGTCACCACATTGAAAAGGCAATCCCCATTGGGAGGTAACGTTCTTTGAAACCTGGTCGATTGATCAAATGACTCCAACTCTGTTACTCCGTAGCTATATACATTTCGCTTGTCAAGGGTCATGGTATCCGGTGGCAGAAATACTTTCATGAAGGTGCCGGGGGAATCAGGAATTGCAATTGAATCGGCAGAAAAATGGACGGTCAGTTCTAGCGAATCCCTGGTTTCATTCATCACACGGGTGAAGAAGATCAAGTTGCTAACATTGACATACTTTTCTACGGGTCCTGTGTATGGTCCGCCCTTTGGGAAGCTGTTCTGGATGAGTACCCCATTGCTCGTAGTTTCACTGTAGATCCTTTGTCCCTTAGCGAAAGAGTACATCAACACAAAGCATAGTACGGTTATGGTACCTCTCATCATTTCATAGTTTGGTTTGCACCTCTTCAAATTCGCCTGCTACCAAGATTTATTGAGCGAAGTGCAGGAACTCTGGGAACCAAGATAGGTAAATCCCTGGCACATATTGAGCAGGAAGAATTGCAGAAATATGTATTCAGTCCTTGAACTTATCCCGACCGATGTTCATGATGGAAAGGTAGGGGGAGAAGAACTCTTGTGGTGGATAGATACTAACAGTGAGCGGTTAGAATTGATTCGGGTCGATGCCGACTAGGAGGGCTACTTTAAGAAACTTGCACAATAGATTCACACCACTGGACAAAAGTCCTCTTGTCTCTTCTTGGCGCAAGCCTTCACCACAACGGCGGGTTAGCCATTCCGATTTCTTCGGAATAATCTGCGTCCAGCCTGTCCTGATACTCGGGAAGGTACTGGGGCGGCTAGTGAGTTGTATGGGGCTTCGGCGGCTTTTTGCTCCCTTTTTTGCCGCTGCGTAACGTCAGGCGATACTAAACTTGGACAACAAGAACCCAAAGAGCATTTGAGAAATGTCCAGTGGTGTGCAACAGATCTATGGATGGAAGGCCAAAACGACTCAATCGCCTTCTTCTCAGAAGGGATTCATTCCCGAAAAAGGGCGATGGCCAATAAAAAGATCCTTTGGATGGCTTCACTTTTTTAGAAGACTGGCCAAGGATGTTGAGAAACCCACTCAATCAGCCGTGAATTCATTCAGACAACCTTCATCAGTATCATGTTGACTCGATTAGACTGATATCCGTCCCAAACATGGTCTAAGCTACGGCTGTCCATTGACCAGGAACTTTGCCCTGAGCGATGAGGCCTTTACGGTAGCTGAACTCACGGCTCCCACAGCGCCTCAATTCTCCCACGATGCGCCACAAAGGGGGGCCGATCCAGGTCAAGATCATCAGTTTGACCGCCTTCCCGGGCGTAGAATTTGAGAAATTCCAGCATGTCTTCGGCGCGCTCTTCGTAGGCTGCGGCCTGAGCGAGTAGGCGATAGGCGGACTGATGGGAGGCGGAAGTTGGGGGCAGTTGCAGGAGGACTTGGCCGAGTTGTACGACCTGTTGCTGGTGAAAGTCCCGCTTGACCAGGTGACCCAATTGCTCTTCTACCAAGGCCGATTCGAGATGCAACTGTGCCAGGAGCAGGAGGGAATCTTCTGCTCGGGCAGACTGTCGGGTCATGAGGTGCAGGCCTTCCTGCAATTGCGCCCAGGCAGCTTCGGGCTGCTGTTCTTTTCGGAGGAGACGTCCCCAAGATAAGTACAGGACAGCCCGACGATCGGCATACCGCTTGGCCAATTGGTATTTTTCCAACGCCCACTCATTTTGCCCATAGTTTGCCCACATATCTCCCCAATCCAACAAAATCGCGAAGAGGTCTCCTTCTCCTTGGTACAATTGGGTAAAGATCTGATTGGCCTTGCTGTAGGCCCCTTTCTCCGCATAAGTCCAGGCCATCTGCTGCTGTTGCTTGGCGTTGAGGGGGAGAAATACCTGGAGGAAGGCAAGGGCCGATTCCGCTTCTGGATGGCGATTCCTGGCGCTTTGCCACGCTACTTGCCGGGCAAGGGCTTTGACCAACCTCGCAGGAGGCGAAACACTGTCTAGCAACCAATGTCGACTTTGTTGAAAACTTTCCCAGGCTTGAATGGGCTGATTGCTGTCCAGTTGTTGTTGCCAGCCCTTCCACAAATGGGGGATCAGGATCGATTCCGGTGCCGATGTGTCCCAGTCCGCCACTGCTTGGATCAATTGGTGGCCCGTCGAACCCCTGCCTGCCAGGAGAGAATCCCCCGCCATTCGGAGCAAGATCGGTCTCCAGGCTTGTCGATCTGCTTTCGGCAGCGAACGGAGGGAGAGGCGAGCCTCGCGTTTATGGAGTCCGCCTTCCAGTTGGATGAGGCTCCCCAGGGCCGGATAGTCGGAATCGAGGATTCGCAATTCATTCAGCAATTGCCAGGCCTGTTCGGTATTTCTGTCCCAGACCAAATGCAGCGCTTCCAAGTGTAAGCTGCTTGCGATTTGCCGACGGAGGAGATGGTCTTCCGGCTGCAACTGCAAAGCTTTTTTGCGGGCAATCATGGCCTCCATGGGTCGTGCCAGCCCTTCCATCGCTTGGCCATAAGCTTTCCAATGGGTAGCCATCCCTGGTTCGAATTTGCACGCTTGGGCATAGTATACCGCTGCCAATTCCCAATTGCCCACCTGCACCAAAAAATCGCCCCATTTGCGCATCACCAAGCCTTCGGTGCCGTGTCGCTTCAGCAACTGGTCCAGAAGTCGTTGGGCTGTGGCGACGGAATCCAGGTGGTAATGGGCTTTGGCTACCCCCAATTGGACCGCTATCTGGTCGGGGGAAACCATCGGCTGGAGCGATTGAAAGGCAGCCAAGGCCTCGGGATAGCGGGCTTCGCTCAAGAGTTGGTTGGCGCGCTGGATTTCCGCGATGATCGCTGGATCAGGTTGAGGATTGGCCTCTGCGGGAGAGACGGCCCATAAGCCTATGGAACTTAGGCACAACAGCACAAAAGCAATGCTTTCTCCCCATAGCAACTCCCGCCGCTTGTGAGCGGACATCCACCAATTCTTTCGCTCGTCGGGCAAGTTCAGCGAGGAAGGAGCAGTTGGAATGGAAGGATCAGGGGTAGTAAGATGTGCCATGAACCAATCTCAGAAGCAGGGGAAAGCTGTCTGGGCTTCCTGCCGGATAATCTGTGCAAACAATTCGCAAAAACCCGGCCGAACTTCGCCTATTTGGCGGAAAAGAAGGGGGAGAATTGATTTTTTCTTTCTGAAAGATTTTTCCACCCTGATCGTTATCTTTTGTGTGTACTCAATGTAAAAAAATGTCCTCCCTGAAGAGGGTCTTTTTGGGCTTTTTTGTCACAAGATTGAGTGCGAATTTGTGCAGGATTTCCTCCCCTTACGTCTCACATTTCCCAACCCACTGCTATGAACAAAATGTACCTGCTCACCTGTCTGCTTTTCCTGATAGGTGTGTCCCCCCTCTTCTCTCAAACCCAACATCCCCATTACCTTGATGGGCAGTTGTATGTCAAATTGTTTGACCGCTCGCCAGTTGAACTTGGCTCGATCCAGGACATCCAAAAAACCCAATCTCCCAAGGTCTTGATTCCATTGTTGGATGAATACGGGCTAGAAGAAGTAGGCTTGGCTTTTCCCCTGATTCGGACGCCGTACTTCCAGCATACCTATCTGATTCGCTTTTCACATCAAGCAGGAACCGAGGAGTTGATCAAAACCTTGGAAGCCTGGTCAGAAGTCGAATTGGTCGAACGAGTGCCTTTGAATCGGAAGGGCTACACCCCCAACGATCCTAATCAGGGCAATCAATACGCCCTCAACTTGATCGACGCGTTTCAGGCCTGGGATTTGCATCAAGGTGGAAATGCCGTGATTGCCATCGTGGATGACGCGGTCAAAATTACCCACCAAGACCTTGCGCCCAATCTGTGGGTCAATCCCGGCGAAATCCCCAACAATGGGCTGGATGATGACAACAACGGCTTTATTGATGACATCAATGGCTGGGATGCCGCAGATCAGGACAACAACCCCAATCCCCCTGGCACCGCTTCCAATTTCAACTTCACCCACGGTACGCACTGCGCGGGCATTGCTTCTGCTGCGACGGACAATGGGGTCGGCATCGCCTCGGTCGGTTTTGACACCAAACTCATGTCGGTGAAGTGTACCTATGACTCCGCTGCTAATACCAACGTCATCTACACGGGCTACGAAGGCGTCCAATACGCTATGGCCAGCGGAGCGGATGTCATCAGCATGTCCTGGGGCGGTCCGGGTTTCAGTTCGGTGATCCAAAACCTGCTCAATCAGGCCTTTAACCAAGGGATCGTCTTGGTAGCGGCGGCAGGAAATGACAACACCACCCAGCAGTTTTATCCTGCGGGCTACAACAATGTGATCTCGGTTGCTTCCACCACTTCCTCGGACACCAAATCCAGTTTCTCCAATTATGGGTCCTGGATCACCATTTCCGCTCCAGGTAGCAGCATTTTCAGTACGCTGGCGGGTAGCAACTCTTCCTACGGCAACCAGAGTGGAACCTCTATGGCTACGCCGATGGTTGCTGGCTTGGCTGGTTTGCTAAAATCCTACAACCCTTCCGCCACCCCGACCGAAATCCTGAATTGCTTGACTTCCACTGCTGATGACCTGGATGCCTTGAACCCCAACTTTGCGGGTCTGCTCGGGGCAGGTCGCATCAATGCCTTTGCCGCGGTGCAGTGCATCAACCCCAATGTGGCTCCCGTGGTGAACTTTTCCGCAGATATCACGGCGGGTTGTCCGGGCTTTACCACCCAATTCACCGATCAGTCGACAGGCAATCCGAACAGTTGGAGTTGGTCCTTCCCTGGCGGAACCCCGGCTTCTTCCACCCAACAAAACCCCTCGGTTACCTACAACAGTCCCGGCACTTACAACGTCAGCCTGACCTCGACCAATGGCTTTGGGACTGGCTCGGAAACCGTCAACGGCTACATCACGGTCTATGCTTCCGGGCAGAGCTTACCATTTGTAGAGACTTTTGAATCGGGTTCTTTTGGTACCAACGGTTGGAACATCGACAATCCTGACAATAGCTTTACCTGGGAATTGGCGACCATTGGGGGTACTTCTCCGGGAAATACTGCCGCCAAGTTGGATTTCTACAACTACAGTGATGTAGGACAAAGGGATGGATTGGCCACGCCGCCCTTGAACTTCACGGGCTTATCCAGTGCCCAACTGACGTTTGACCATGCCTACCGCCGCTACAACACCAATTCTACCGACTCCCTGATCATTCGGGTCTCAACGGATTGTGGGGCAACTTTTCCTTTCCGGGTGTTTGCCGGGGGAGAAGATGGAAACGGCGCTTTTGCGACGGATTTCACCAATACTTCGCCCTTCACTCCCAGCACCTCGGACGACTGGTGTACCGGACCCGTGGGGGCTGATTGCTTCACGGTAGATTTGTCCGCTTTTGTGGGGAACAACAATGTGGTGGTTCGCTTCGAAAGCTATTCCAATTACCAGAACAACCTCTTCCTCGACAACATCAACATCAGCGGCACCAGCGTCAACCAGGCTCCGGTCGCAAGCTTCTCCGCCAATACGACCTTCGGTTGCGCGCCATTGAGTGTGGATTTCACGGATACGTCCAGCCCGAGTGCGACCAGTTGGTCCTGGAGTTTTCCAGGCGGGACACCGAATACTTCCAGCCAGCAAACCCCAACGGTGGTATACAACAGCCCTGGCACCTATTCGGTGACCTTGACTGCGACCAATAACTTTGGTTCGGATGTGATCACTCAGAATAATTTCATCACGGTCAATAGCTGTAATCCCACTGCCTGCGATACCCTCGACAACTTCAACAACGGTACACCAACCCTCTACGCTGCTATGACTGGCTACGTGGCCGGACATAATAATTTTGGAGATGTGGCCAAGGCAGAGTTTTATACCAATTCCGCCACCTATCTGACAGGCGTGCTGTACAACTTTGCGGTGGCGCATGCCGCCAATGCCAATTCTACCGTAGCCTTGAATGTCTGGGACGACAATGGCCCTGCTGGAGCGCCGGGAACAATCCTGGCCACTCAAGATGTGCTCATTGCAGACATTGATGCGGATATTCAAGCAGGCAATGCCACCTTCATCAATTTTGGCGGCCCGGTGAATGTTGGAAGCGGTAATTTCTACGTCGGTTTCGAACTGAACTATGGCGCGGGGGGAGCAATCACCGATACGCTGGCGATGATCACTAACCAAGACCTGGAAACCAGTCCCTCTACGGCCTGGGAGCAATGGGACAACGGCAGTTGGTTCGCGTACGATGACGGTAGCTCTTGGGGCTTGGAGATTGCCCACGCCATCTTCGCCTTTACCACCAATACCTTGCCTACCGCAGCTTACACCCCCGACCTGACCCAAGTGTGCTTGGGCGGATCCATCACCTTCACCAACAACAGCACCAATGCCAGCGACTTTGAGTGGATTCTCCCCGGAGCGATCCCCTATGCCCCCACGGATGCCAACCCAACGGTCATGTATGACACGGCTGGCGTGCATGAAGTCAACCTGATTGCCTACGGGGAGTGTTTTACCTTTGACGTAGCGACCGTACCCAATCAAATTTCGGTTACTGCTCCCCCCAGTTTGAATGTGATTTCGACCACCAATGAAAGCTGTGGGCAAGGCAATGGCAGCGCCACGGTGAATGCCAGTGGAGGAGCAGGTGGGTTTTCCTACCAGTGGAATACCACCCCGGTCCAGAGTGGTCCTACCGCGACCGGCTTGTCTTTTGGGACCTATGAGGTCACGGTGGCGGATGCCAGCGGCTGCACCAATAGCTTATCGGTTTCCATCAGCGACCAAGCGGGTCCGGTCGCCTCTGTGGATTCCTGGACCAATGAATCCTGTGGCCAAAATGACGGAACTGCCCTGGCATCGGCCAGTGGGGGAACTTTGCCGATCACCTATAGCTGGAACACAAATCCGGGGCAGACCGGACCTCAGGCCACGGGCCTCGGCGCAAATACCTACATCGTTACCGCCACCGACGCCAGCGGTTGTTCCTCTACCGCTTCGGTGACCATCACTGGTTCTCCGTCGGTGGATGTGGTCGCGGTAGGCACCGATGCCCCTTGTGGCAACGACGGAACCGCGAGTGCGAGCGTAAGTGGCGGAACGGCACCTTTCGCATATCTCTGGGATACCAATCCGCCCCAGTCCAGCCAAACTGCCACCGGATTGCTCGGTGGTACCTATACCGTAACCGTAACCGATGGAGCTGGTTGTACCGATCAGGCCAGTGTCAGCATCCAGAGTCAGGGCACACCGCCCATCGTCGATCTTGGAACGGACACCATTGCTTGTGAGACCTTGGATCTGGATGGCGCAAATCCGGGAAGTACCTACCAGTGGTCCAATGGGGAGTTGACCCAATTGATCACGGTTCTGCAAAGTGGCAATTATTCGGTGATGGTAACCGACGGCAACGGCTGCATCGGGGAAGATTCGATCTTCGTGCAGATTGATCAGGCGCCGCTGGCGGCTTTCACCTACCTGGAGCCCTTCCAAGGTTCCCTCATTTTCACCAATACTTCGACCGGGGGAGATGCAGACACCTACCTTTGGGGCTTTGGCGACGGAACTTCTTCGGATGAAGCCGCTCCTAGCCATACCTACAACGCGAGCGGAACCTTCACCATCACCCTGGTGGTAAGCAATACCTGCGGTGCCGATACCCTGACCGAAACCTATCTCTCGACCGTTGGGGTAGGGCAGGAGGCGTTTGAGCGACTGGTCGTCTTTCCGAATCCAGCCTCAGAGCTGGTGCAAATCGAGTGGGAGTTGGACGAAGCAGGTCCGATTCACTTGCGACTCCTGAATCCCCTCGGTCAACTCATCGACGAACAACAGCTGTCCCACCCCGGTGGCAGCGGACAGTATCAATTGTCAGTGGCCGACTTAGCGGAAGGCAATTATCTGCTGCAATTGATCTCCGCTGAGCGCCAAAGCACCCACCGAATCGAGGTGCGGCACTAAGAAACTCTATATACCACTTCGGAAGCCCCTGGCCCTTGGTCAGGGGTTTTTTGATCGGGAAGCACTGTGCCAAGTTGCGAGGCATTGGCTCTGTGAAGAAAGGTTTTGTGGGATTGGTCGTCTACATGTAGTGGGAAATGCCTACATGTAGACGACCAATAATAGGAAGTGCAATGATCTTTTTTGGAAGAAAAGCGGAAGTCGCGATTCTTCAGGAGGCATTGAGCTCTCCAGAGTCCAGAAATCTTCCATATCCTCCATCTGCCAACTATTGTTTGAAGCAACTAGGACTGGATCCAAAAT
>JBCCCJ010000030.1:0-12377 GCA_039033615.1 Bacteroidota bacterium | reverse complement strand
GACGGCACCCAGGCATAGCCGTTTTCACACAGGATGTACGCCTCACGCAGGCCATGGGGTTTGTCGAGCGGTTCGGCCACCCCTCCCATTTTTCGGGAAGAAGAATCCTATGCTCCCGGGACCAAATTGTCCTTTGAAATAGAGGGGGAGGAATTGATGTTCAAAACCTACCAAATGAACCTGATTTATCAGGACAAATCGGGAAATCGGTTTCAGCAGGAGGTCGGTGGGATGGGCTTGGAAATGCCAATCTTGGAGGGTGCGAAGCCGCTCTCGAAAGAGTCAGCCGAAGAATGAGGCAGGAAAATGAATTTTTTTCTGCTTCAGTTTAGGTAAGAAAAAAAAATCTATTAAATTTGCATCCCAATCAAGGGATTGACCCATAGTATAATTGGCAGTACAGTAGATTTTGGTTCTATTAGTCTAGGTTCGAGTCCTGGTGGGTCAGCAAAAGGGCATGTCTCATAAAATAAAAATATACTCGGGAACTGCTTCTCGTTATTTGGCAGAAAAGATTTCAGATTTCTTCGGCTCACCCCTTGGGGAAATTGAAGTGCTGAAATTCAGTGATGGGGAGATGCAGGTGTATTACGAGGAGTCCATCCGAGGGTCTGACATTTTCATTGTTCAGTCCACATTTGCCCCTGCCACGAACTTAATGGAATTGTTGCTGCTCATTGATGCAGCGAAACGAGCTTCCGCGAATCAGGTCGTTGTAGTCATGCCTTATTACGGCTATGCAAGACAAGATCGCAAATTCAAAGCTCGGGTTTCTGTTGGGGCAAAACTGGTCGCTAATATTTTGACAGCAGCAGGCGCAGATCGAGTCGTAACGATGGATTTGCATGCGGGGCAAATACAAGGATTCTTTGACATTCCGCTGGATCACTTAGACGCTACGGCAGTCTTCGTTCCGTATTTGAAGAAGATGCAGTTGGATAACTTCTGCATTGCTTCGCCAGATATCGGAGGAGCAGCCAGAGCGAGAAAGTATGCCCAATACCTGGAAGCAGAGCTGATCATCGTGGACAAGCATCGAGTTCGTCCGAATGAAGTGGCTTCGATGCAGGTGATTGGGGATACCAAGGGGAAAAACATCGTATTGATCGATGACTTGGTGGATACAGCGGGAACCCTTTGTAAGGCAGCGGATTTGTTGATTGAGGAAGGTGCCTTGTCCGTACGGGCAATAGCCACTCACCCCATTCTTTCAGGTCCTGCCTATGACCGAATTCAAGCCTCCAAATTGGAGGAATTGATCGTTACAGATACCATTCCTTTGAAGCAGGAAACAGACAAAATCAAGGTGTTGAGCATTGCTCCGGTATTTGCCAAGGCCTTTCGGAAGATACACAATTACGAATCTATCAGTTCACTCTTTCTATAAGGAAAAGGAAATGAAAACCATTGCGATGCAAGCTGCTCTTCGGGAGCGGACCGGCACAAGAGATACCAAAGCCACCCGCCGCTCTGGCCGGGTCCCTGCGGTCATTTATGACAACGCAAAGGCTACACACGTTCATGTAGACTACAAAGAAGCGCTGCAAGTCTTCTATACCAAGGACACCTACATCATCAACCTCGGCGTAGAGGGGGAGCAGATGGATGTCATTGTTCGTGATGCGGACTTTCACCCAGTAAAGGAAAAACTTCAGCACATTGAGTTTCTGCGGGTATCCGGGGACAATCCAGTGGTGCTACAGTTGCCCGTAACGCTGACTGGAAAGGCAGTAGGCGTAGCCAAAGGGGGAAAATTGACCACCAAGCTGCGTCGCCTCAAAGTCAAAGGCGTTCCTTCTCAATTGCCAGAGGAAATCGTCGTTGACGTTACCGACCTCGATTTGGGCGGAACCATCAAAGTTGGAGAAGCAGGAATTGACATCGAAGGCTTGGAAGTAGTTACTTCTACCCACGCTGCCGTTGCCAGTGTTGAAATCCCACGTGCGCTGCGGAGTGCACAGGAATCAGCCAAAGCAGGGGAAGGCGAAGAGGTTGCTGCCGAGTAAGGCGATCCTTCCAGTTGTTGGAACTGAATATATACCATTTCCCCACCAGCCTTTGCTGGTGGGGTCTTTCTGTTAGGTAGCGTTTCTCTATATGAAATTCCTCATTGCAGGCCTGGGAAATATCGGTGCTGAATACCGCGGCACCCGACATAACATTGGCTTCATGGTTCTGGACTATCTGGCAGAACAGAAAGGCGTTGACTTTGAAAGCAGCCGGTATGCAACCACTTGCACCATTCGACATCGTGGTAGGCAGCTCGTTCTGATCAAACCAACCACCTACATGAATCTCAGTGGGAAGGCGGTGCGCTTTCACCTGCAAGAGCACAAACTCAGCCTGCAACAATTGCTGGTAGTTACGGATGACATCGCCTTGCCCTACGGCAAATTGCGGATGCGTCCCCGCGGATCGGCTGGGGGCCACAATGGCTTGCAGCACATCGCAGACATTATGGGTACCAAAGACTACCCGCGTTTGCGATTTGGAGTAGGGGACGATTTTTCCCGAGGCCGCCAAGCAGATTATGTCCTCTCTCCTTTCTCTGAGGATGAGCAAATCGACCTTTCCCTGAAAATCGAAGCCTGCGCCAAAGGCGTCCTCGCTTTTGCCTCCGTCGGGATCAACCGCGCCATGAACGACGTCAACCGGAAGGGGTAGGGGAGGAGGCAGTGGGTAGTAGTAGTTGGCAGTGGTAGGAGTGGGTAAGAGATGTTGCGCTGCATGAAACGCTTGTATTTGGTTGGGGGAGGTGAAATCTGAAAAATAGGAAAGCGTTCACCGAAGGGAATTCACTACTACCCCTGAACCCTGTTGAACGAAGTGAAATCCCGAGAATCGGGAAACCTTGTCAACCTGCTCCCCAGCCTCCGTCTACCATGTGCATGGCTCCGGTGACGAAGGCTGAAGCTTCGCTGGCCAAATAGAGCGCTACTGAGGCGACTTCTTCTGGCTTGGCCATCCGTCCCATGGGCTGTGTCGCGGATAATTCTTCATAGGCTTTCTCCGGGTCTGGGTATTCTGCGATTCGCGCCTGAACAAAGGGCGTTTCCACCCGCCCCGGACAAATGGCATTGACCCGAATGCCTTGCTTGGCGTGATCCAGGGCCATGGCTTTGGTCATCCCGACCACGGCGAATTTGGTGGCGGTATAAGCCAGTCGATCCTTGAGCCCAACCACGCCCCCAATAGAGGCCATGTGAATGATGTTGCCTTTGCCTCGCTCCACCATGTGGGGCAAGAAGGCCTGACTCAGGTTGAAGACCCCTTTGACGTTGACCTGATACATCCGATCCATATCCTCCGGCGTAGTCGTAAGCATGGTTCCAACGCCACCAACGCCTGCATTATTGACTAGGCAATCCAGCCTGCCACGGGCTGTAAGAACTTTCTTCGCTAGGTGCTGACAAGCAAACGGATCGGTAACGTCCAAGGGAAGGAAAGCGACTGCGGCGCCAGCGGCCTGCAAGCGAGTCGCTTCGGCTTTGCCCGCTTCTTCATTGACATCGCTTAGATAAACGAAAGCGCCAGCCTGAGCGAAGCATTCCACAATGGCCAACCCGATCCCTGAGGCGGCACCGGATACCAGACAAATTTGATCAGTAAGGGTAAACATGGGCGAGAGTGAAGAAAATGAAAAGAAATATGCGAAAAATGGCAAGGAATCTCCTAATTTTCACCCTTCAACTTCGGCAATCCTTTCCGCCATGTCCCTAGCGTCCACCAAAACTTTTTTCATTCGGGTAAGTGAAGTCAATCCCAATCGCCGCATCGGCCTTGCCTCGCTGTGGCAGTTGATGCAGGAAGCGGCCTGGGAAAATGCTGCTTCGCTCAAGGCTTCTACCTACGATCTACAAAAGCGAGGCATCACCTGGGTAATGAGTCGGGGGCGGATAGAGGTATTTCGCTATCCCAAGCATCGGGAGACCATCACCGTGGAAACCTGGCCCAGCGGCCAGGAGCGATCTTTTCTGTACCGCGACTATCGGGTGTATGATGCGGAAGGAACCTTGATTGCGCAAGCCACCACGACCTGGTTGGTGCTGGATTTTGAGGAGCGGAAAATGGTGTCGGTCCCCCAGGATTTGGGAGATATCTTGCTGACCCCGGAGGAAAAACCTCCTTTGGAACGAAGCAGAGGCAAAATGTCCCTGCCAGATCCCAAGCATGCCGGTACGCTCATTCCGGTCCAGTTTCACGACCTGGACATCAATCAGCACGTCAACAACAGTCGCTACATCCGCTGGCTGCTCGAAAGTCAAGCCAAGCAGCTGTTGGCGGGCAAACAAGTCCGGCTGCTAGAGTTTCAGCTTCGGGCCGAGTGCCTCCTCGGCAATCAATTGCGCTCGGTCGCAGATTGGGACCCCGAGCAGCAGGCCTATCGCCATGCAATCTGGCGGGTAGCAGATGGCAAAATCATCTCCCAGGGACGATCTGTCTGGGAATGAAAAACGGCCTCCCATAGGAAGGCCGTTAGAAACTCTGTTTATCAAGATAAGCCTTATTCGAGATCAGAAGTCGATGATGTTGATTCCGGCGACGAAGGTCTGGGTAGAAGGATTGTTGCCTTCTTCGAACATCTCACTCAGGTTGTAATTGAGGTAGAAGTCAAACCACTTGAAGTCAACGCGGGCGGTCAGTCCGTAGCGGAAAGGATTCAGGTTGTACTCGCCGTTGATTTTTACTTTGCCCTCTTCATCGCTGACTTGCTTGGTACGAGCGCCCCACAAGATTCCTGCGTATCCACCGAGAGAAATGGACACGCCATCATTGGTTCCAGGGGCGGTATTGAAATTCAGCAGCAGAGGAATCTGCGCATAGCGAGTCATCAACTTGTTTTTGGAGAAGCTAACGCCAGTGGTATCAATGGTCAACTGCTCCTGGCCTTCCAGCAAGGTGATGTCATTGACGAAGTAGTAATTGCTCCAGTCGATGGTGATGGCCGATTTCAAGTTGACTGCTCCATTACCAATGAGACTCACCCGAGTAGGCAATAAGTGCAGAGCAACGTGAGCGCCAGGACGGAATTGCTTGACTTCCAGGGCCGGAATTGCAGCATCTACCCCATAGTTTCCATCGGCATAGAAGTTGGTGATTCCCAAGTCAAAGCCCAGCAGATCTACCTCAGAGCGCTTGCGCTTTTTCTTGTCCTCTTTGTGCTCGTATTCATAATCCTCTTCGGTCCATACTTCCCGAGAGCCGTCTTCTCCGTTTTCTTTGACTTCAATTCTTTTGCCTTTAGAATCGGAAATGATGACAAGCTTCTTGGCGCCCCAGGAGATTTCCGTGGTGTCATTTTTGACAACTTCAGATTCACCATCCTGAGCGATTGCGGTACCCCAGATGAGCAGAGAGACGATCAATGCGCTGAGGAAACGGGGAGAGATGATATACTGGTTCATGATTTTTGAGAGTTTACTACGCGTTTGTGAGTTTTCTTGCGAATTTTCAGATTGAAGAAGTCGAATTGGTAGGCATTGACGGTTTCTTCTGCTACCACATCTTCCGCTTCAATATTGGGAGCGTCGGAGGCAATGGGCTTGATCTCTTGTTGTTCGGAGGCAAACTTGAGATTCAGCACCTTCAACTGATACCGGGTCAACTGCTCATTTTCGCCTTGCTCTTCTTTGACGGCTACCGGAGAGCGGGAGACTTTGCTCAATTCCCGGGAGGCAAAGGCCAGGGCATCACGAAGGGTCAGTTTTTCCAGGTTCAATTCATTTTTTGATTGGCTGTTAGGACGTTGGCTGAGGTTGGGTTGATTCCCTTCTGGTAAGGGGCTGTCCATCACGATGGGATCAGCACTCCCGATCAGGCTTTCTTCCCAGCGTACGACTTCATCGACATTCCGAAGGGGCTTGATGGCGGCCCGATCAATCAGGGGTGTACGACGAGTCTCTGCAAGTGCAGGCGTTTCTTCCTGTTGGTTTTCAGGTTGAGTAATGGATGGTGTGTTCGGTGAAGGTTGTGCAAATAGGGGTTGGGTATCGTTGGGGGAAGCTGCTCGACGCTCGTTGGCTTGTTGAGTCTCCTCATTTGCTGATTCTTCAGCCAGTTGTTTCGGAGCTTGTACCTGGGTAGGTGCAGGCGTTACCACTGCTGGGAGATCATCATTTCCTGGCTGTTCCGCTATGCGATTGGACTGCTCAACAGTCCCCCCCTGGAAATAGAAGATCAACCCGATGAGCAAACTGATCGACGCAGCGATGGCTACCCAATTGATCCACAAGGCACGCTTCTTCTCTTTCAGCTGTAAGCCTTCCTCGATAGAAGCCCACAGATCGCGGTCAGGTTCGGCTTCGTAGCCGTCAAACTGCTCTTGCAGCAATCCTCGTATGTCCCTTTCGTCAGCCATGATCTTGCTTGCTTGGGTGAAACATCAGTTTCCGACAGCTCTGCGGTTCATTCGTTCTAATTGGGTTTGTAGTTGTTTCTTGGCCCGAGATAGTTGCGACTTAGACGTCCCGACCGAAATGTCAAGCATCAAAGCAACTTCCTGGTGGCTGTGCCCTTCGATCGCATAGAGATTGAACACTGTGCGATACCCAGGCGGTAGCTGTTGGACCAAGTGCAAAATCTCCTGCCGACTCAAGCTAGTCAACGCGTCTGCGTCGAACTCTATGCCCCTTGCTTCTTCGATGTCCACCATGAAATAGCGAGAGTTTTTGCGATAATGCTCGATAGAAGTATGCACCATGATGCGGCGTACCCAGCCTTCAAACGAGCCCTGACTCCGAAATTTGTGAATGTTCGAAAAGACCCGAATGAAGCCTTCCTGCATGATGTCGTGAGCGTCGTCGCGATTGTCTGTGTATCGCAAACACACCCCAAACATCAGCCGATGGTACCGCTCATACAATGCCCGCTGGAACACCGGTTTTCCAGCTTGGCAGCCAGCCACTAGCTCTGCCTCCGAATATGCATGGGCTTTGGTCATGTTGCGGATCATGGGCTTCTTCCGTCAAGCTTCATAGGGTAGTTGTAGCTCTCAAAAGAATGGTTGCACGCAAAGGTAATTTTTTTGAAAAAGATAACAGAACGTTGCACGAAGTAGGCAAAACTGCCTCAAATGGGGCTGCTAAGGGCTTACCTCATGCATGAGGCGCATTTTTCCTGTGTTGGACTTGGTTCCCTTTCTCCGAAACCCCTACCTTTCCCTAATTCCAACCTCCTTTACCCATGAACCCTATTTTGCTGCGTTTGGTTTGTTTTAGCTATCTGGCGATGGTCGCTTTCCTGCCTGGCTGTACGCCTCCGCCCACGGAGTATGACGTCGTGATCCGCAATGCCAAGATCTATGATGGCAGTGGAAACCCGCCGATGACGGGGATTGTGGCGATCCAAGCGGACACCATTGCGGCAGTCGGTGAACTGGCGAACGTCATTGGTCGAACCGAATGGGATGCACAAGGGATGGCGGTATCGCCCGGTTTCATCAACATGCTAAGCTGGGCGACGGAAAGCCTGATTCAGGATGGACGGGCCATGAGCGACCTCAAACAAGGGGTGACCCTGGAAGTGATGGGCGAAGGAACTTCGATGGGGCCATTGAATGAGGCCATGAAACGAGGCTTTAAAGCCCGGCAGGGAGACATTCAATATGAGATCGAATGGACCACCTTGGGGGAATACCTGGAGTTTTTGGCGCGAAAAGGGGTGTCGCCCAACGTCGCCTCTTTTGTTGGGGCGACTACGCTGCGGCTGCATGAGATCGGTGGGAGGGACCGGGCTCCGACTGCGGAAGAACTCCTGCAAATGCAAGCCCTGGCTGCCGAAGCGATGGAAGAAGGGGCGGTGGGGTTGGGGACGGCGCTGATTTATGCACCGGGTTTCTACGCCGAGACGGAAGAACTGATCGCCTTGGCACAGACCGTGGGGCAGTTTGATGGTCGCTATCTCACCCACATGCGGAGCGAGGGGAATCGCCTGTTGGAAGGAATTGATGAAGTCATCCGCATCGCAAAAGAAGGTCAATTGGGGGCCGAGATTTACCATCTCAAAGCAGCCGGCAAGCAGAATTGGCATAAACTGGATCAGGTCATCGCCAAAATCGACAGCGCTCAGGCAGCGGGCATCGACCTCACCACCAATATGTACACCTACACTGCGGGAGCTACGGGGCTCGATGCTGCCATGCCGCCTTGGGTGCAGGAAGGCGGTTACCTTGCTTGGAAGCGGAGGCTCCAAACCCCAGCGATTCGCAAGCGGGTCAAAGCAGAAATGAAAACCGATGCGACCGACTGGGAGAATCTGTACTTCTCGGCTGGCAGTCCCGAAAAGGTGGTGCTGGTGGGCTACAACAATCCGGAGCTGAGGAAATATACTGGCAAGACCTTGGCGGAAGTGGCGAAGGAACGAGGCACCGACCCGGAAGATACCATCATAGACCTGGTGATCGAAGATGGCAGTCGGGTGGGAACGGTCTATTTTCTGATGTCGGAGGAGAATGTGCAGCGCCAAATTCAGTTGCCTTACATGACTTTTGGTTCAGATGAAGAAACGCCCGCTACCGAGGGCGTATTTCTAGAAAGCAATCCTCATCCTCGCGCCTATGGCAATGTCGCTCGTTTGTTGGGAACATACGTCCGGGACGAAGGGCTGATTCCCATGGAAGAAGCGATCCACAAACTCACTGCTTTACCTGCGGAGCATTTGAAGCTGCGCAAGCGCGGCAAACTGGCGGTCGGCTACTATGCCGATGTGGTGGTCTTCGATCCGGATTCCATTCAGGATCATGCGACCTTCGCTGAACCGCACCAGTACGCGACAGGCGTCGAACACGTCTTCGTCAATGGGGAGCAGGTGATTCGGGCTGGCGAACATACCGGCGCTACGCCCGGAAGAGTGGTTCGCGGACCAGGCTGGAAAGGTTGGAAGGAGTAGGGATGGACTCCGTCCGGCCCAAGTGGGTTCAGACCTAACAGCTTTGACCAGCTCGCGGGTCGGCCAAAAGCTGTTAGGTCTTGTCTTGGAATCAGCCACTGTCCTTTCGCCATAGGCGAGCGTGAGGGATCGAAGGCATTGTTTGAGTCCGTGGGTAGGCTGGCGGGGGGCACAGGACGAGGCCGGAGAGCCCGACTCCTGATCCCGCTGGTTGCGGGAACAGGAGGCACGCCCAAATCCAGGGTTTCCTTTTTTGCGGCGATTTTCGATATTTGAGGATTGATCACATTCCGCTATTTTTTCTTGCAATCACCGACAACTCGTTGCTATGAAGGTCTATCTAGATAATGCTGCTTCTACTCCCATGGATCCGGAGGTGTTTGAGCAGATGAAACCGTTTTTTTGTGAGTGGGTGGGCAATCCCTCTTCTACTCATGCGCATGGTCGGCCCATCCGAAATCAACTGGAGGAGGCCCGCAGAACCATTGCGGCTCACCTGAATTGCACCCCTGCGGAAATCATCTTCACCAGTGGAGGCACCGAGGCGGATAATATGGCCATCGTCGGGGCGGTGGAGTCTCATGGCTTGACTCACGTCATTTCGACTCAGATCGAGCACCACGCGGTCACGCACACCATCGAGCATCTGGAGGCGACGGGAAAAATTGAGGCGATCTGGCTTGCGGTGGATGAAAAGGGGAACATTGATCTGGGGGAACTCCGTACCCATCTGCAAGCACACCCCAAGAGTCTGGTAACCCTCATGCACGGCAACAATGAGATTGGCACCCTGCATGACTTGCAAGCGATCGGTGAGGTGTGTCGGGAGCATGAGGTACTGTTCCACTCCGATACAGTGCAGACGATGGGGCATTTTGCTTATGATCTGGCGGAGCTGCCGGTGGATATGATGTCGGCTTCGGCTCATAAATTTTATGGTCCCAAGGGGGTCGGTTTCTTGTATCTCCGCAAAGGGGTGCGCTTGCCTTCATTCATCATGGGCGGCAGCCAGGAACGGGATCATCGCGCTGGGACAGAGAATGTCCCTGGCATCATGGGGATGGCTTTTGCCTTTGATAAGTGTCAGAAGAATCTGGCTACCAAGACCGAGGAGGTATGGGGGCTCAAGGAATACCTCAAAACGCAACTGGAAACCCGCTTGCCGGGCATCCATTTCAATGGGGAAACCAGCCGGGAGCGTTCTCTGCCGACGGTGCTGAATACGTGTCTGCCCTGCGATGGGAGCGACTGCCTGCTGTTGTTCAACCTGGATTTGTTTGGCATCTCGGCTTCGGGCGGATCAGCCTGCAATGCCGGGGCAAATATGGGCTCTCACGTGCTGCGCGGCATTGGCGCCAACGAAAATGCGCTGATGAACTCCATCCGCTTTTCCTTCAGCCAGTTCAACACCAAGGCGGAACTGGACTATGTGGTGGAGAAGTTGAGCGAGGTGGTGCTTCAGCCGGCGGGGTGAGGGGAGGGGGGACATGGCTCCACCTCTGAGCCTTGGCGCGTTACAAACGCTGAAATTTGAGGCTCGCAAGTTGCAAACTCGCGAGAGCGTGAGAATTCTCATTTTTTCACATCTGAGAGGAGGAAAGCTTGCTTTTGCCTCAAAAGGGAGCAGTTCATTGGTCGGATTGAATCTTTTCATCTTCCAGCCCATAGCAAAGGGCCGCTCTTTTTAAGCCAAAAATCCTCCCGTCTCGCGCCTCATAATTGGCGAATAACGCGCCATTTTTTCTGTATGCTTGTTGGATGCCTTCTTCTCTCCCCATGTTGAGCGTCAATTTTTTGAAAAGCTCCCCGCTTGGATACCATTTCTTCTGTTCGCCATGGGCCTTTCCAGTATGATAATGGAGGTGAGCAAGCAAGATGTGATTGGGCTCGGGAGACCAGAGCTTCTTTTCTCCGTGGAGCTTTCCTTGATCGTAGGTAGCCATTTGCTTGTACGCTCCGTCTGGATACCATTGAATGGCCTGGTTTTGCTTTCTGCCGTTCAGGAGGCCGATTTTTTCTTGTAGCGTGCTGTCGGGGTGAAAACGGACCGCATAGCCTGAAAATAGCTGCTCGTTCCACGTCCAAAGGGAGGTTTGGGGATCGTAGTGGAGCGCTGATTTGCTAACGGTTGTATTCGGTATTTCTGGCAAGGGACCCATCACCTTGGGAGCGATAGGGAGGTTCATTGCCTGCTTCTTCGTGCAGCCAATCAGGACTACTCCTAAGGAAAGAATCACGATATATATCCCTTTCATGTTGCGATGAGTTGAGTCCCCCACGTCCGTACCAAGTTAGAGCTAGTCAAATTGGTACGGACATAGGGGGGAAAACGAGGCTCCTGGTTCGTTAAAAGATGGTATTGGGCGTTCCTTGTAACTCGCCGCCAAATAGGAGGATGTAAGAGCCGATGTAGAATTCGTTGATGATGTGGTAGTGATAGAATTCTTCCCCATTGCTGTGTTGAGTTACCCCATAATGCCCTCCCGATTCATCTAAGTCAGTCGGATAAGAGCCATCCATTTCTCGTCTCCCATAAATCAAAAAGCCATCCGCCATGATCCCAACCAATTGTTCATCGTCGTAGGACAAACTGGTATTTTCAGGCACATCGGCAGCTTCAATGTGATAATGATAGCCGGAGGGGCCATTGTGTCCGCCTGCATAATCAAATCCCGTCGCGGTATTGACATCCAAGGGGCGGTTGGGGCCTTCTTGATCATTGAAAATTGGAGCCCCGGTTACCGAAATGCCGATGGCCCCTAATCCAGTAGCGGAGCTGGAGGTCGCTTGTTCAGGAGAAGCCGAAACGGTCAGGGTGAAACTTCCGCTTCGAATGGTGCCAGGCGTTACATGATCTCCGAATGTCTGCTCAATGTGTAAGACATTGGTACTGTCCCAATAGGGGGAGGTGTGATTGGGCATGCCGGTAGATTCGATGGTGATCTCATTCCCATCAAAGGAGACGCTTACCGCATCAGGGTTGAATTCATCAAAGGCTGAAACGGGCGTTGCGATCCCCCCAGTATCATCTGCATCGGAATCATTGGCTACAAAGCCATCCGGTTGCTCACAAGAGGATTGGCTGATATCGGGATTTCCCAAGCCATCCTCATCTGCGTCCTGGTACCAGGTGGTTTGGATACAGGGTTCTTCCTGGTTGCAAGCGGCAAGGAAGAAAAATACTCCTACGACACATACGGTCGAGACTGCGAAAACTTTCATGTGATCCTTAGTTAGTGGTGAATGATTGCTGTTATGGGCGGAGAAACGCCTCTGACGTCTCTGTTTGTGCTAGAAAAAAGACATACTTCTCCCCGGCCTGAGGGGGAACACAGGCGATGTAATGATGTATTCTGATACCAATTGTGGAGGAAGATCGTGGCCGGTATCGAAAACAAGATCCTTAGGAACACTCGAAAAATAACTTCCCCTTTTCGCGCCGTTATTTTTTTCCAGGTTGAGGAAGGAAAACCGAGTTTGGCGGGCCAAAT